>NZ_PSVI01000099.1:0-3890 GCF_002931415.1 Rathayibacter sp. AY1E8 | reverse complement strand
CTTCCGCCTGCTCGGCGCCGACGACCGCGAGACCTGGGAACCGACGACGAGGAGTCACCGATGAACACGACCGGCATGCGCCGCTTCCCGCTCGACGAGACGGTCGACGCCGTCGTGATCGGCACCGGGGCAGGCGGAGCGCCCCTGCTCTCGGTGCTCGCCGCTCGAGGGCTGCGGGTCGTCGCCCTCGAGGCCGGGCCGCACTTAGATCCGCTCGGCCACACCGCCGACGAGACGGCGGCCGTCGAGATCAACTGGATGGAGGAGCGCCTCAGCGGAGGCGAGACCCCCACCGCCTTCGGGCAGAACAACAGCGGCCGCGGGGTCGGCGGCTCGACGCTGCACTGGGGCGCGTTCACGCCCCGCCCCGACCCGCGCGACCTGCGGCTCCGGAGCGACTCCGGCGTCGGCCGCGACTGGCCGATCGAGCACGCCGAGCTCACCGCGTACATCGAGAAGGTGGAGGCGACGATCGGAGTGGCGGGCCCGGCCGAGTACCCGTGGGACCCGTCGCGCCGCTACCTGCAGGGCCCGCTCGCGCGGAACGCCTCGGCCGACATGATGCTGCGCGGCTGCGCGGCGATCGGGATGCGCGCGACCGACGCGCCCGCCGCCGTGCTCAGCGGCCCGCGGGACGACGGCCGGCCCTCCTGCGTCAACTGCGGCCAGTGCCATCAGGGCTGCCGGACCGGCGCGAAGACGAGCATGGACGTGACCTACCTGCCGGAGGCGGTGCGGGCCGGTGCCGAGATCCGGGCCGACTCGTTCGTGCACGGCATCGAGCTGGACGCCGCGGGCCGCGTGTGCGCCGTGGTCTACACGAGCGGCGGAGTGGAGCACCGGCAGCGCTGCTCCGCCCTGTTCCTCTGCGCGGGCGGCGTCGAGACGCCCCGGCTCCTCCTGCACACCGGCATCGCGAACAGCAGCGGCCAGGTGGGCCGCAACTTCCTGGCGCACGGGGCGACCCAGGTCTGGGGCACCTTCGAGAACGAGATGCGCGGTTACCGCGGCTACCCCTCCTCGGTGATCACCGAGGACACCGTCCGCCCAACCGACGCCGACTTCGCGGGCGGCTACCTGATCCAGAGTCTCGGAGTGATGCCGCTGACCTACGCGACGACGCTCGCCCGCGGCGCGGGCCTCTGGGGCAGGGATCTGATGGACGCGCTCGACGGCTACCGCTTCGCGGCGGGCGTCGGCATCAACGCCGAGTGCCTGCCCGCCGACGGCAACCGGCTGGAGCTGACCGACGAGCTCGACGAGCACGGGGTGCCGAAGGCGCGCATCACGTTCTCGGCGGGCGCCAACGAGGAGGCGATCGACCGGCACGCGATCCGGACGATGACCGCGATCGTGGAGGCGGCCGGCGCGACGAGCACGCGGGTGATGGCGCGCACGGCGCACACTCTCGGCACCGTGCGGATGGGCACCGACGCGGGCGACGCCGTGATCGACGCGGACGGCCGCAGCTTCGACGTGCCGAACCTCTGGGTGTGCGACAACTCGGTGTTCCCGAGCGCGCTGATCGCGAACCCGGCGCTCGCGACGATGGCGCTCTCGCTGCGGACGGCGGACCGCTTCCTGGCGGCGTAGCGTCGCGGCGGCGGGACGGCTGCGTCGCGGCTGCGGGGCGGCCGCGGGGCGGGACGACGGGCGAGGTGCTCCTCCGCGTCGCCGACTGACCGCGCGGGCGCGCCCGGACTACGCGCCCGGACTACGCACCCGCCGGATCAGCCGTGGGGCCGTGCGGGGCGCCAGCGCAGTCGCGAGACGCGCTGACCGAACGGCGGGCCGTCGCGATGGCGTGTGACGGCGGTACGGCGCGCGCTGAGCCGCCGAGGTGCTGAGGTGCTGAGGTGCTGAGTGCTGAGGTGCTGCATCGTGGTGGCCGAACGGCGGCAGGGCGCAAGGCGGAGGCACGGCCCTGGTGTCGGCACGGCGTCAGGCGACGGTGCGGCCCCGGTGACGGTCCGCGCCTCAGCGGCGGTGGTGCGGCCGCGTGAACCCGAGCGAAGGCGCAGATCCGAGCGTCAGCGGCGCGGCGGTAGGTCGCTGAGCACTCGCCTCCGAGCGAAAGCACGGCCCGATCACCAGTGCGAACCCGCGCAATGCGCCGAACCCGCCCGACAGCCGATTCCCTCAGGGGTGCACGGCGGAACGGCAGCACGGCAGCACGGCAGCTTGTCAGCACGGCAGCGTGTCAGAACGGCGGCGGCCGGTCCGCGAACCTCGGAGTCGCGGGCGGGCCTGGACGGAGCCGTTCCTCGAAGCCCGGCGGGCGCGTGGTGATGCGGCGGCCGGTGGGGGTGGTCCAGTCGGCGGTGCCGTCGGGGTGGAGGACGTAGGTCCAGCGGTCGCCGTGCCGCACGTGGTGATGGGCGACGCAGAGGCTGGCGAGGTTGCCGGGGTCGGTGCCGCCGCCGTTGCGCCACTCGACGACGTGGTCGGCCTCGGCGCTCGCGGCGGAGCGGGTGCAGCCGGGGAAGCGGCAGGTCACGTCGCGGAGCTGGAGGAGGAGCCGCAGCTCGCGGTGCGGCAGTCGGCGTGTGCGCCCGACCGAGAGGACGGCGCCCGTCCGGGGCTCGGTCAGCACGCGGGTGACGGTCGCGGGGACGAGGCTCCGGGCGACGTCCGCCGGGATCGGGCCGTAGCCGTCGAGCTCGGCGGAGGCGTCGTCGGCGCCGGACGCGGTGCTCGCCGACAGGGTGACCCGCACCTCGGCGCGCACGCCGGTGACGAGGGTCGGAACGGGCCGATCGGCGCCGACCGGGTCGGGCGCCGTGCCGATGACGTCCGCCTCGCAGAGGAGGTCGGCCAGAGCGTCGGCTCGCAGCTGGGCGAGGGTCCGCTCGTCGCCCGCTCCGGAGATCACGCCCGCGGCGCCCGCACCGGTGATTCCGGCGGGCTCCGCTCCGGTCGTCCCGCTGGACTCCGCTCCGCAGGAGCCCGCTCCCGCGGCGGCGAGCGGCGGCGTCCCCTCCGCCGCGTCGCGGAGGATCCGGGCGATCCGGTCGAGACGGCTGTACGCCCCCACGGCGACCGGGGCGGGGAGGAGGGCGCAGAGCGTCGCCATGCCGTCGACCTCGGGGGTCAGCCAGACCGCACGGTCCTCGCGTGCACGTCGGTGGCGCTCGGCGAGGGGCTGCTCGTGGAGCTCCTCCCGCAGCCGCGCCAGAGCGCGCCGCAGCTGGGTCGGCGTGGTGCGGGCCGCGAGCTCGGCCGCCCGCGTATCGAACGCGGCGCGGGAGCCCGGAGGCAGGGTGGCCGCGACGGCGCAGACGACCTGGCCCGCCTCCCACCGCAGGCGCGCCCCGGCGAGGGCGGCGCGGGTGGCCGGCAGGTCTTCGACGAGGAGGCGCGCGTGGTCGAGCTCGCGGGAGGCGACCCGCTCGGAGACTCCGAGGGCGACGGCGAACTCCGCACGGATCGACCGCTCGGCGAGGTCGCTCGACGCGTGCGGCGCCGAGCCGCGGGCGAACGACTCCGGACGCTCGAGCGCGGCCCGGTGCCCGGCGTGCAGCTCCTCGGCCGCGGCCAGGAGCAGCGGGGACGCCGAGCGGGCCAGCGCCGCGGCTCGGTCGCCGCGAGCACGCACCTCGCTGAGCACCGCCTCCGCTGCTGTGGACCCGCTGATCATCGTCATACGTGTATTCAATCAGCGACCACCGACACGGAAGCGACGGATCGTCATATCCGTGGAGAACCGGCGTGAAGCCCTCCTGTGGAGGGAGGGATCACCGCAGCCGACACCGCACATCCCCGTCGTCCTCGGGGCGGCGCGCGCAGGACACCGGCGCAACACCCCGCCACACGCACCGCCACACGCCCCCCGCTCACGCGAACCGCACCGCCTCACGCCCCCGCTCACCCGAACCGCACCGCCTCACACC
>NZ_PSVI01000098.1:0-4149 GCF_002931415.1 Rathayibacter sp. AY1E8 | reverse complement strand
AGTCGCGGCCGATCAGCGACGTGCAGCGCTCGGGGTTCCGCGCGGGCTACGGCGAGGCCCTGATCGACGACGAGCGAGACGAGGCCGTGCGGGCCGAGCTGGCCGGCGAGCAGGTCGAGCGGAGTGGGGACGGGCAGCGCCGAGGCGGCGCGGCCGAGGCGGGAGGCGGGCACGGGGGCGGCCTCGCGCTCCTCCGGCTCCGGGTCGGCGAGGGCCAGCGCGACAGTGGCGGCCACGTCCTCGACCGCGCGGACGCAGCCGAAGCGGATGATCCGCTCGTCGTCGATCAGGGCCTCGCCGTAGCCCGCGCGGAACGCCGAGCGCTGCACGTCGCTGATCGGCCGCGAGTAGATGACGCCCAGCTCGATCAGGAGCAGGTCGGCCTCCCGCGGGGCGACGGTGGCCTCGTCGAAGTCGATCAGCCAGGGGCGGCCGCTCTCGTCGATGACGACGTTGCCGGGATGCGGGTCGCCGTGGAGGGGCACGCGGGAGGTGGGCGTGCGGGCGCGCTTCAGCCGCCGCTCAGCGCCGGCGAGGGCGTCGAGGCGGGAGCGGTTACCGCGCCAGAGCGCGGTGAGGAGGGGGCGGGACTCCGGCTGCGCGTCGATCCTCTCGTCGGTCTCGGCGAGGAGGTCGGCGAGCGGACGGCGGACACGGCGGATGCCCCGCCGCACGGGAGGCGCGAGGGTCGGCGGCTCGGCGTCGTGCACGGAGCGCAGGACCGCGCCGAACCCCTCCCAGTCGAGGGCGTCCTCGCCGGAGTCGACCGCGTCCTCGCCGAGGATCCACGGCGCGACCGAGACCCGCAGCCCGCGGTCCTCCGCCCAGGGGCGCCCGTCGGAGGCGCGGTGCGGCGCCGCGACGCCCGGCACCCCCGACTCTCCCAGCGACGCCGAGAGCGCGAGTCCGAAGCGCCCGTCGCGGGCCGACGCCTTGACGCTCCACAGCGCCCCGGAGCCGTCGGCCGCGCACCAGACGCGCGCTCCGTGGTCGAGTCCGCCGACGACGGGCTCCAGGTCGACGAGGCCGACGCCGAACTCGCGGCGCACCAGAGCGCGCGCCCAGGCGCCCGCCTCCTCGATCGTGTCCATCCCGCTCATGCTGACGCGCGGGCGCCCCGCGAGCAGGTGCTTGCGCGATCGGTGATCGTAGGCATGGGTGCGGGCTGAGCCGCGTCTCAGGCTCGCGCTCCGGGCCGCCCGACGAGGAACCACGCCATCGACCCCAGGAAGGGCGCCACCACGACGGCGATCGTCCACAGGCCCTTCCGCAGGGGATCGAGGCCGGAGCGGAGGACCTGCGCGACCGCGAGGATCGCGACTCCGAGATACGCGGCCCCGCACAGGGCGGCGACCACGCTGGTGCCGAGCAGTGACATGTCCATCGCCCGACGCTACGCGCGGCGCGGCGCTGCCGGATCCGCCGCGGGGCGGAGACTCCCGGCGATGCGCAGCGGGCCTCGCTCAGCGGCCGAGGACACCGGTGATCGTCCGCGCGCCGTCGGCGGGGAAGAGGGCGAGCCGCTGCTCCGTCCCCTGCTGCCGGACCGTGAGAACGGGAGCCGCGAGCGCGTGACCGTGGTGGTAGCCCGTCACCGACTCGGGGGCGTCCCCGGCGGTGAGGGGCAGGAACGCGATCGGCGAGAGGTCCGCGTCGGCACGGAACAGCGAGAGCGCCCTCGCGGTGACGACGGCCAGCAGCACGGGGTCCGGCTTCGCCGCGCGCAGCGCCGGGAGGTCGACCGCGGCTCCGGCGACCGCGAGCGTCCGCAGCGAGGCCAGTGTCTCCGGAGTGTTCAGCACCGCGGTGACGCCGCCGTCCGGATGCTCGGCCCGCAGCCTCTCGAGGATCGGTCGGGACCACCGCTCCTCGACGCGCCGTCGGATCCCGAAGCCGAGCCCCGCGACGATCACCGCGGCCACCGCGAGCACCACGCCCCACCCTCCGTAGAGCTGGAACGCCCGGGCGCCCGACCACGCCGCCGCGACGACCACCGTCGCCCCGAAGAACGCCTCGCTCCCGAGCGACCGCAGCCGGGTCGACTGCACCTCCTGCGTCACGAGCGCTCCTCCGGGTCGGGCGGACCTCCGGGCGGGATCACGTCAGCGCATGATCGCACCGGCGCCTGCGGGTCGGGCGGGGATCCGTCCCCTCGCGCGCGAGGCCGGCTCAGCGCCCGCGCCGCGCCCGCGGATCGGTGAGGAGCCGGACCGGGGGGAGGTCGGCCAGGTCGGGGGACACGAAGCCGAGCACGTCGGAGTGGTGGTCGGCGGAGGCCCGGCGGAGGAAGGACCAGCACTTGAGCGAGGACGGGCGCCGGTCGAGGGGGAGGGGAGCGGCCTCCACGATGATCACGGTGGCGGAGCAGTGCAGGATCCGCACGGGCACGCGGCTCTCGCGGCCGTCGACGGTCCAGCTGGAGACGCCGCGGATGCGGCCGTCCTCGCGGTCGACCCCGACGGTGAGGACGCTCCGGAAGTCGTCGGACGCGGCGCCCATTCCGATCTGGAAGTCGCCGTCGGCGCCGTCGAGCACGAAGGCGACGTCGAGTCCGCGGCGGTGCCGGACGGTGAAGGTGGCGAGCAGGGGACCGCTCCCGAACCTCGGGGCCTCGTCGCGGGCCTGCCGGACACGCTGCTCCGCGTCGTCCCTGTCCATGGAGCCACTCCTGCCGTCCCGGCGGAGCGGGGCCCGCGCGCCCGTCGAGCCCAGGGGGAGCGGGACGGCGTCACCCCGCGCGAGGCAGCGTCACCCGGAAGCGGGCGCCGACGGGCCCCGCCTCCGCCACGAGGTCGCCGCCGAGGGCCCGGGCCAGCCCGCGCGCGATCGGCAGGCCGAGGCCCGAGCCGCCGTCGGCGCGGTTGCGGGCGTCGTCGAGGCGGACGAGGCGGTCGAAGACGCGCTCGCGGTCGGCCTCGGCGATGCCGGGGCCGTCGTCGTCGACGGTGATCGTGACGGAGTCGGCGGCCGCCTCGACGGCGACGTCGATCCGGGAGCGGGCGAAGCGGGCGCCGTTCTCGAGGAGGTTGCCGAGCACCTGGGCCAGCCGGTCGGCGTCGGCGCTGACCAGGAGCGGCTCGGCGGGCCGGTGCAGGTCGATCGCGAGGCCCGGGCGGCGCAGCTCCTGGCGCTCGATCGCGGCCTCGGCGACGCCCGCCGGGTCCAGCGGACGAGACTCCAGAGCCAGGCCCTCGTCCAGCCGCGCCATCAGCAGCATGTCCTGGATGAGGCGGCCCGCGCGCAGCGACTCCCGCACGACGTGCACCGAGAGGCGCTCGCGCTCCTGCTCGCCGCCGTCGCCGCGGACGAGCGCGTCGGCGGCGGCCTGGATGCCGGCGACCGGCGTCCGCAGCTCGTGCGCGGCGTCCGAGACGAACGCGCGCATCCGCTGCTCCGCCGCGAGGGCCGTCGCCTCGGCGGCGAGGGCGCTGCGCTCGGCCTGCTCGAGGTCGTCGAGCATCTCGTCGAACGCGGTCGCGGTGCGGCCGAGCTCGGTCCGCGGACGGGAGGGGCGCAGCCGCCGCCCGCGGTCGCCGTGCGCGATGTCGCGGGCCACGTCGGTCATCCGCTCCAAGGGCCGGAGGGTCGCGCGGACCACGACGATCAGCGCGAGCGCGGCCAGCAGGAGGAACACGGCCGACGCGCCGAGCAGGATCCCGTTCAGCTGCGCGAGGGTGCTGCCGACCGATCCGGCCTCGCTGGTGAGCTCGAGGCGGGTGCCGTCGCTGAGGGTCGACTCGAGGGTGATCAGCTCGTCGTCGGCGGCGACGCTGCTCGAGACGACGGTGACGGCGGCGGAGGCGGCTCGGGGCGGGACGGCTCCGGAGGAGGAGCTCGTGCCGGGCGGCGACGGCGGCTCTCCGAGCTGGTCGGCGGCTCCAGGGCCCAGGCGCAGCTGCTCCGGGCTCGGCCCGGCCACGACGTCCTCGCCCTCGGGGCTCGTGATCCGCACCGAGACGCCCTGCGCCGAGAGGCGCGAGGCGAGGGCGTCGTCGGCGATCGTGCCGACCAGCGCGGCGGCGGCGGAGGCGCGGTCCTGCAGCCGCTCCTCGATCTGGTCGCGGAGGCGCTCGCCGAGCACCGCCTGCACCGTCGCCGAGAGGGCCAGGAGCAGCACGGCCAGCAGAGCGAGCACGGCCAGGACGGTGC
>NZ_PSVI01000097.1:0-4447 GCF_002931415.1 Rathayibacter sp. AY1E8 | reverse complement strand
GGCGTGCTGCTGGTGGAGCTCGGGCACTGACCGGCCGAGTGTCGTCGCGGCGGGGACGGGCGGAGCGGGCTCGCACCGCGGACCGCCTCGGACGAGCTCCGCGATCCGCAGCACCCGGTCGGCCGACGTCCGGGCGGACGGGTCGTGTGCTGGGACCCGCGCGGACCTCCGCGGTCGGCGGGACGTCGTGTCCTGTTCGCCTGCCGCCCCTTGCCCGCGCGCCGCTCCGAGCGCACGCTGGAGCCATGACCGCATGGAGCCCTCTCGAGACCGTCGGCGCCGTGGTGCTCGCCCTCGCGCAGATCGGGCGGACCGCGCTCACCACGGCCATCCCGGTCCTCGCGTTCCAGGGCGGCTTCGACACCACGCAGATCGGGGCGCTCTTCGCCGCCCTCGGGGTCACGATGCTCGTGCTCGCGACGGCGACCGCGATCGTCGGCGTCATCGGCGTCGCGCGGAAGGACCGCGCCCGGCTGCTCTCGGCCGTCACGCTCGGCGTCGGCGCGAGCGTCGCGATCGTCGAGCTGGGCGCGCTCGTCGTCCCGCCCCTGGTCGGCCTCTCCCTCCAGTACTGACGAGGCCCGCCGGAGCGGATCCCTCCGCCCGGCCTCGCAGGATCCGCACGGCGCCGCGTCCGTTCCTCGCGCTCCGCTGCGCCGCGACGGCCCTGCCGGCTCCCCGGCGATGCGCCAGGATGGGGGGCATGACGACACGCGTGGACGGCCTCTTCGTCTACCCGGTGAAGGGCTTGACCCCGCAGCCGCTCCCCCGCGTCGAGCTCACCACAGGCCGCGCCGTCCCCTTCGACCGCACGATCGCCCTCGCCCGCCCCGGCGGCGCCTACCGGCCCGGCATGCGGCACGGCATCTCCAAGCGCGAGTACTTCGTGCTCGTCGCCGAGGCGCGCCTCGCCGGCCTGACCACGCACCTCGACCCCGACAGCGGAGTGCTCACCGTCGACGTCCGCGGCCACCGGGTCCTCTCCGCCGACCTCGGCGCGGAGGACGGACGGGCCGCACTGCGCTCCTTCGCCGCCCGCGTGCTCGACCTGCCGCCCGGCGTCGAGCCCGTGATCGCCCAGGACGCGGGGCGCCGCTACACCGACACGGCCCACAACTCCGATGTCGAGATGGAGTACGTCTCGCTGATCAACCTGGCGAGTGTCCGCGACCTCGCCGAGCGCACCGGCCGGAGCGTCGATCCGCTGCGGTTCCGCGGGAACATCCACCTCGAGGGGCTGCCCGCGTGGAGCGAGCTCGAGCTGCTCGGCCGCGAGCTCAGCGCGGGCGGGCTGCGGCTGCGGATCACGAAGGCCACCGAGCGGTGCGCCGCGACCGAGGTCGAGCCGGGCACCGGTCGGCGCGACCTGCCCGTCCCCCGCCTGCTGCACGAGACCTACGGCCACGAGCTCCTCGGCGTCTACGCGGAGGTCCTCGACGGCGGCACGCTCGGCGTGGGCGACGAGCTGGTGCTCCGTGGCTGAGCTGCGGCTCGTGGTGGCCGAGCGCGAGGCGCTCACCCCGGCCGTCACCCGCTTCGTGCTGCGGAGCGAGGACGGCGCCCCGCTGCCCGGCTACTCCGCCGGCGCGCACCTCACGCTCACGACCCCCTCCGGCGAGCGCCGCAGCTACAGCCTGGTCGAGCCGGGATCCGCGGAGCCGTCGCACTACGCGATCGCGGTGCGCCGCGAGCCCGGGGGTCGGGGCGGATCGCGGAGCCTCCACGACGACGTCCGCGTCGGCGACGTCCTCTCCTCCGCGCCGCCCGCGAACACCTTCGCCCTCCGGCCCGCCGCCCGCTACCTCCTGATCGCCGGCGGGATCGGCGTCACCCCGATCCGCGCCATGGCCGCCGAGCTCCGGGCGCAGGGCTCGGCCGTGCAGGTCGTCTACCTCAGCCGCACCCCCGAGGACACCGCGTGGCTCGACGAGTTCTCCGCCGACGGCTCCCTCGTGCACCACAGTGCGATCCACGGCCGGCTCGACCTCTGGCCGCTCGTCGCCGAGCCCGACGACGACGCCCGGATCTACTGCTGCGGTCCGTCCGCGCTGATCGACGAGGTCCTCGCCCTCACGATGCACTGGCGCCCGAGCCGGATCCACGTCGAGGACTTCGCGGGCGTCGACGCCGTCGGCGACCGGGCCGTCCCCTTCGCCGCCGTCTGGGAGCCGACCGGAGCCGTCGTGGAGGTCCCGGCCGACCGCTCGCTCCTCACCGCGCTCCGCTCCTCCGGGATCGACGTCGACTCCTCCTGCGAGTCGGGCACCTGCGGCACCTGCCGCCTGCGCCTCGTCGGCGGGACGGCGGAGCACCGCGACCTGGTGCTGACCCCCGAGGAGCAGGACCGCTGGATCATGCCGTGCGTCTCGCGCTCCGCCGGCGGCGAGCTGGTCGTCGCCCCGGAATGACGGAGCGACGGGGCCGGGCCCCACGCACGCCGGCCGACACGCGTCGGCCGTCGTGTGACGCCGCGTGACGGGCGCCCGGCGCCCGGTCCCCCGCATGCCTAGGCTCCCGGACGGGGGACCACGACCGTCACGACCGAAGGACTTCCGATGACCAGCACCTCCGTCCGCACCCAGCTCGACCAGTTCACCGTCGGCTTCGACGAGACGGTCGGCCCCGAGCTCGCCGCCGTCTTCTCCGGCGAGCGCGACGACCTCGTCGCCGCCGGCGCCCCGAGCGGAGCCGTCACCGCCGGCGACGCGCTCCCCGCCGCCTCCGTCGTGACCGTCGACGGCGACACCGTCGCCCTCGCGGACGTCCTCGGCGCGGGCCCGGCCGTCCTCGTCTTCTACCGCGGAGCCTGGTGCCCGTACTGCAACATCACGCTCAAGCACTACAACGAGACCCTCGCCCCCGAGCTCGCGTCGCGCGGAGTCGCCCTCGTCGCGATCAGCCCGCAGACCCCCGACGGGTCGCGCGCGGCGGTCGCGAACGGCGACCTGGGCTTCACCGTCGTCTCCGACCCCGGCAACACGCTCGCGAGCGCTCTCGGCATCGTCACCGCCCCCAGCGGCGACGCGCAGGAGGCGCACACCGCGCTCGGCTTCGCCGTGAAGGACAGCAACGCCGACGACACCCCGGCCGTCCCGTACCCGACCGTCCTGGTCGTCGACGCCGACCGGATCGTCCGCACGGCGGACGTGCACGTCGACTACACGACGCGCACGGAGACCGAGGAGATCCTCGCCGCTGTCGACGCGCTCTGACGCCTCCGCTCGCACCCTGAGCACGCGCGGCGGTCGAGCGCACCCCCTCGCCCGCCGCGCCGCCGCTCCCTAGGCTCGACCCGTGACAGCGGAGACGGACGTGCTCGTGGTCGGCGGCGGTCCGGTCGGACTGCTGCTCGGCGCGCTCCTGGCGCGGGCCGGAGTGGACGTGCAGGTGTGGGAGCGGCGCTCCTCGGTGCCGAGCGGCTCGCGGGCGATCGGCATCCATCCGCCGTCGCTCGACGCGTTCGCCGCGATCGGCGCCGATGCTCCCGTGCTGGCCGAGGCCACCCGGGTCCGCGAGGGCGTCGCGCGCAGCCGGGGCCGCACCCTCGGCACGCTCTCGTTCGCGCGCGCCTCCGCGACGCACCCCTACGTCGTCACCCTCGACCAGCACCGCACCGAGGCGATCCTCCGCGAGAGCCTCGAGGCGGCGGCCCCGGACGCGCTGCGCCCCGGGGTCGCGCTGACGGGCCTGCTCCGTCGGGGCTCGACCGTCGAGGCGACCGGCACCGGACCGGGCGGCGAGCCGGTCTCCGTCCGCGCCGCCTTCGTCGTGGGGGCCGACGGCGCACGCAGCACCGTCCGCGATCTGCTCGGGATCCGCACCACCGGCCGCGACTACCCGGACCGCTACGTGATGGGCGACTTCGCCGACCCCGAGCCCGGCGGTCTCACCGGCACCGCGCTGGTCGACGTCGGCCCGGCCGGAGTGGTGGAGTCCTTCCCCCTGCCGGGCGGTCGGCGCCGGTACGTCGCCCTGAGCGGCCCCGACCGCTCCCTCGGCGCCCCCGCCTGGCGGCCCGAGGAGGCCCCCGACCAGGAGGCCGCGCGCGCCCTGGCCGCCGCTGTCCGCGACCGGACGGGCGCCGACGCCGACCCGGAGACCTGCACGATGCTCAGCGGCTTCCAGGTGCGGCGCCGCGAGGCCGAGCGGATGGGCGTCGGCCGCGTCGTGCTCATCGGCGACGCTGCGCACGAGATCAGTCCGATCGGCGGGCAGGGCATGAACCTCGGCTGGCTCGACGCCGCCGAGCTCGCCCCGCTCCTGGCCGGTGCCGTGCGCCGCGGCGAGGCCGGCCCCTGGCCCGGCTTCGCCCGGCTGCGCACCACCGCGGCCCGGCGCACGGCGCGGCAGGCGGAGGCGAACATGGCGCTCGGACGCCCGCTCGGCTCTCTCGCGCATCGCGGGCGCGAGGCGTTCCTCCGCACCGCCCTCGCCCTGCCGACCTCGG
>NZ_PSVI01000096.1:0-4663 GCF_002931415.1 Rathayibacter sp. AY1E8 | reverse complement strand
GATGAACTCGTGGCCGAAGGTGTGGCCGATCCGGGTGTCCGGGAGCAGCCCGTGGTAGATGTGCAGATCGGATCCGCAGATCGCCGCCATCGTCACCCGGACGATCGCGTCGTTCGGGTGCTCGATCCTCGGCCGGTCCTTCTCCTCCACGCGGACCTTGTAGGGGCCCCGGTAGACCATCGCGCGCATGCCGCCTCCTGTGTCGTCGTCCCTTCAGCGTGCGTCGTGCTCCCGCCGGTCCTCCAGGGGGTTGCGCGCGCGGCCCGGGATCCCCAGCGCCCGTCCCTCCGCGTTCCGCTCCTCCCTCTCCGCGAGATGCCACCCGGATGCGCGGCACGCCGCAGGAGGCGCACCGGAGCGGTATCTCAAGGAGAGGGGACGGGCACGGGCACAGGCGCACCCGCGGACGTAGGATTGACTCCATGCCGCAGATACGGATCAGGGACGCCGCCGCCGCGCTCGGCGTGAGCGACGACACGCTGCGGCGCTGGATCGAGAACGGGACGCTCGAGAGCGCGAAGGACGCGTCCGGGAGACGCGTCGTCGACGGCCTCGAGGTCGCCCGGCTCGCCCGCGCGAACGCCGTGCTGCCGGAGGATCCGTCCCCGGTCGCGCGCTCGGCCCGCAACCGCTTCGTCGGGATCGTCACCGGCATCGTGATGGACACCGTGATGGCGCAGGTCGAGCTGCAGTGCGGTCCGCACCGCGTGGTCTCGCTGATGAGCAGCGAAGCGGTCCGCGAGCTCGGGCTCGAGCCCGGGTCTCCCGCGGTGGCGGTGGTCAAGGCGACCACGGTCATCGTCGAGACGCCGCTCGCCCGCGTCTGATGCGCACCGGGTCCGGCCTGCCGCGCTGGGTCGTGGCCGTCGCCGCGCTCGGCGCCCTGCTGGTGCTGCTCCCGCTCGCCGCGATCCTCGCCCGCGTCGACTGGCCGCAGTTCCTGCCGCTGATCACCTCCGACTCCTCCGTCGCCGCGCTCCTGCTGAGCCTGCGCACCTCCGCCGTCGCGACCCTGCTGTGCCTGCTGCTCGGCACCCCGATGGCCCTCGTGCTCGCCCGCACGGCCTTCCCCGGCCAGCGCCTGCTCCGCTCGCTGGTGCTGCTGCCGCTGGTGCTGCCGCCGGTGGTCGGCGGGCTGGCGCTGCTCTTCACCTTCGGGCGGATGGGCCTCCTCGGCGGCGCGCTGGAGGCCCTCGGCGTCCGCATCGCGTTCTCGACCACCGCCGTCGTGATCGCGCAGACCTTCGTGGCCCTGCCGTTCCTGGTGCTGACGCTCGAGGGCGCGCTGCGCAGCGCCGGCGCGCGGTACGAGTCGGTCGCCGCGACGCTCGGCGCGTCCCCCGGGACGGTGCTCCGGCGGATCACGCTGCCGCTGATCCTGCCGGGCCTCGCCTCGGGCGCGATCCTCTCGTTCGCGCGGGCGCTCGGCGAGTTCGGGGCGACGCTGACCTTCGCCGGCAGCCTCGAGGGCACGACGCGCACCCTCCCGCTCGAGATCTACCTGCAGCGGGAGAGCGATCCGGACGCGGCGGTCGCCCTCGCGCTGGTGCTCGTGGTGGTCGCGGTGCTCGTGATCGGTCTCGCGCACGGCCGCTCCGCCCGGGGGGTGCCGCGGTGAGCCTGCTGCTGGAGGCGCGGCTCGCGGCGCGCGGGATCGACGTGCGGATCGACGTGGCCGAGGGCGAGACGATCGCGCTGCTCGGGCCCAACGGCGCGGGCAAGTCGACCGTGCTCGAGCTGATCGCCGGCCTCGTCCGCGCCGACTCCGGGCGGGCGACCGCCGGCGGCGAGCTGCTCTTCGACGACCGCCGGTGGACTCCTCCGCACCGGCGCCCCGTCGCCCTGCTGGCGCAGGATCCGCTGCTGTTCCCGCACCTCAGCGTGCGCGAGAACGCGGCGTTCGGTCCGCGCAGCGCCGGCGCCGGGCGGGCGCGGTCCCGCGAGCGGGCCGAGCGCGAGCTGGCCGCCGCGGGCGTGGCCGACCTGGCCGACCGGCGCCCGGGGAGCCTCTCCGGCGGCCAGGCTCAGCGGGTCGCCCTCGCCCGGGCCCTCGCGACCGACCCGCGCCTCCTGCTGCTCGACGAGCCGCTGGCCGCGGTCGACGCCCGGACCGCCCCCGTCCTCCGCCGGATGCTCCGCGAGGTGCTCGCCGACCGCTCGGCGATCGTGGTCACCCACGACGTGCTCGACGCCTGGACCCTCGCCGACCGGGTTCTGGTGCTGCACGGCGGCCGCGTGGTCGAGGAGGGGCCGACCGCCCGCGTCCTCACCCGCCCTCGCACCGCGTTCACCGCCGAGCTCGCCGGGCTCGAGCTGCTCGAGGGCGTCCGCACCGCGACGGGTCTGCGCACCGCCGACGGGCACGAGCTGTCCGGAGTCGCGGCCGAGCCGGTCGCGGTCGGCGCCGCGGTGCTCGCCGCGGTCCGCCCCTCCGCCGTCTCCGTCGGAGAGGGAGGCCTCCGCGCCGTGATCACCGATGTGGAGCAGCGGGGAGACGCGGTGCGGGTGCGCAGCGCGCTCCTGACCGCCGACGTCCCGGCGGCCGACGCGGCGCGCCTCGACCTCACGCCCGGACGCGAGGCAGGCTTCACCGTCGCTCCGGAGGATCTGCTGGTCTACCCGGCATGAGGGGCGGGCACGAGGAGACGGCTCGCCATGAATCCGTCCCTCGGACCGCCGGTGCTCGACGCGAGGTACGGCGCGAGCGCCCGTCCCGCTACTCCGCCCCGCCGCCGTCCCCGCCGGGCGCCGCGCCGGACAGCGGGAGCCACACCCGCAGCCGCGCCCCCGTCAGCACGGGCGAGTCCGAGAGCTCCAACGAGCCCCCGTAGACCGCGAGCTGCCGCTCCAGCCGCGCCAGGCCCGAGCGCGTCGACCCCTCGACGAGTCCGCGGCCGTCGTCGTCGAGGGTGAGCACCACGACGCCCGCCTCCTCGTCGCCGCGCACCCGCAGCGAGGAGGCGCCGCCGTGCTTCAGCGCGTTGGTGACCGCCTCCTCCAGGAACCGGACCAGGAGCATCCGCTGGTCGAGCGGCGGCTCGGCGCCCTCGGCGGCGAGCGCCGGAATGCGGCCGAGGTCGAGGTCGACGGCGATCTCGGGAGGGAGGCGCGCGACGAGGTCGCGGACGGCGGGGACCAGGCCGTGGTCGATCTCGACCGGGTAGAGGGCGTGGCCGACCGCGCGCACCTCGTCCTCGCGGAGCCGGTCGAGACGGGCGGCGATGGCGAGCAGCCGCTCCGAGGCCGCCTCGTCGGATGCGCTAGCGACCGCGTGCAGCTCGGCGGTCAGCACCACGAGTCCGTTCTGGAGGCCGCCGTGCAGGCTCTGCGCGACGTCGCGCCGCACCCGCAGCTCCTCCCGCTGCAGGGCCTGCACCGCCTCGAGCGCCTGCACGGAGGCGCGGGCGTGCTCCCGCTCCTTCTCGCGCACCCGCCGTGCCGCGCGCACGAGAAGGTAGCCGTAGGCGGTGATCAGCGCGATCACCGTGGATCCGACGACCAGCTCGACCGCGAGAGCGGGGAGTGCCGAGAGCGGGTAGACGCCGGTCAGCACCTGGAGGCAGCAGCGGACGAGTCCCATCCCCACGGCGATGACCGCCGTCAGGGCCACCCGGCCGCTGCCGGTCGAGCGCTCGGGACGCAGCACCGCGACAAGGGCGATCGCGAGCCCGATCGTCGACACGTTGACCAGGACGCGCGTCGTCACGTCGAGCAGCGGCCCCGGATCGACCCCCCGCAGCGTCCGCGACAGCATCCCGAGCGCGAAGACGGCCTGGAGCGCGGCCAGCAGCGAGAGCACGCCGCCCAGGAGGGCCATCGCTCCGAGGACGATGCGGTTGTCCTCGCGCGTATCGCTCGGGCCGGCGCTCATCCGGTGTGCTCGAGGAAGAGGAGCGTCGCGTCGACCCGCGGGTTGCGCTCGCCGTCCGAGCGGACGCCGAGGGACGCGTAGACGGCGTTGACGTGGTTGTCGACCGAGCGGACCGCGATGCCGAGGCGCTCGCCGATCGCGGCGTTGGTCAGCCCCGATGCGAGGCCCGAGAGCACCTCGTACTGGCGCGGGCTCAGCGCGGCGACCGGGGAGTCGCGGCGGGCCGCGCGGGCGGCGACCAGCGCCGGATCGAGCACGGTGCGGCCGTCCGCCGTCGCGCGGACGGAGGCGAGCAGGGCGGGGGCGGAGAGGGAGGAGGTCTTCGAGAGGTAGCTCCAGCCGCCGGCCTCGGCGCGGTCGAGGCGGAGGAAGCGGTGCATCGCGTCGACGGCCGAGAGCAGGACGATGCCCAGCCCGGGCGCGGTGGACCGCAGCCGGCGCCCGAGCTCGATGCCGTCCCCGTCGCCGAGCTCGATGTCGAGGATCGCCACGTCGAGCTCCGCGGGCCGCAGCACCGACCGCGCCTCCGTGGCGGATCCGGCCTCCACGACGCTCCGCACGCCCGGCACCGCGCGCAGCAGCGACGACAGCATGTGCAGGTAGAGGGGCTGGTCGTCGACGACGGCCAGCCTGAGCTCCGGAACGCCCCCCACGGATGTCATCCGCCCATCTTCACCCATGCTCCGGAGGTCCAGGCGTCCCTCGACCGGGGGGCGTCGCGCGGAGATCCGCGTCAGCGCCGGGGCGGCGGCGGGCGCCTGCCCCGTGAGCGGGGGGGATCAGGAGTGACGG
>NZ_PSVI01000095.1:0-5189 GCF_002931415.1 Rathayibacter sp. AY1E8 | reverse complement strand
CGACCGCCGTCACCCCCCGGTCCCTCCTCCGCGACGACGTCTACCGCGCCCTCCGCGACGCGATCGTCGACGGGACGTTCGAGCCGGGGGAGCGCCTCCGCGACCAGGAGCTCGAGGCCTGGCTCGGGGTCAGCCGGACGCCGATCCGGGAGGCGCTGCTCCGGCTGGCCCGCGTCGGCCTCGTCTCGGCCAAGCCCGGCCGGGCGACGATCGTGACCCCCGCCACCACCGAGAGCATCAGCGACGCCCAGCAGATCGCCGCCGCCATGTACGAGCTCGCCACGCGCCTCGCCGGCCCGGCCGTCACTCCGGAGGCGCTCGCCGCGATGGAGTCGGCGAACGACGACTTCGCGCGGGCGCTGGCGGACGGCGACGTCGAGCTGGCGCTGCGCTCCGACGACGCGTTCCACGCGGTGCTCACCGGGCTCAGCGGCAACGGGATGATCGAGGACGTGCTCGAGCAGGCCACTCCGCTCATCCGCCGTGCCGAGCGCCAGCGCTTCGCCTCCCTCGCGGCCCGAGGATCCGTGGAGCAGCACCGCGCGATCGTGGAGTCCCTCCGCGCGGGCGACACCGAGGGCGCCGCCCGCCTCAGCCGCGAGAACTGGATGACGCTCGACCGTCACCTGCACTCGGCCTGACGCGCTGCTCCTCCGCGGGGAGGAGTCCGCGCTCGGTCATGCGCGAGGCCGACGCGATCGCATCCGCGACGAACCGCTCGGTCAGGTCGGCATGCCCTCGCCCGCGCGCTCCGCATCCGTCCCGAGAGCTGAGCGCCGCCCTCCCCGCGCCTCCGCCGCCGGGATGCGGGTCGAGGCGGGTGCCGGGCGCGGCGCGGAACGACGGACGGCCGACGCGCGGGCGGCCGGAGCGCTCTGGAACACTCGAGCGAGGGGCGGGGGCTCCGGAGCGGGGGAGCCGTGGCGTCACGCTTCGTCGAGCTCGACGGTCTGCGCGGCCTCGCCGCTCTCGGCGTGGTCGTCTACCACTTCACCACCGCGTTCTCGCTCGATCATCCGGATGCACCGCCGGGATCCTTCGCGCTCCCGTTCGGCGAGTTCGGCGTCCAGCTCTTCTTCGTCATCAGCGGCTTCGTGATCCTGATGTCCGCGGACCGCGCGCGGCGGCCGTCGGACTTCGCGATCTCCCGCGTCAGCCGCCTCTACCCGGCCTACTGGATCGCGGTGGTCGTCTCGATCGTCGTCGGCGCTCTCGCCCGCGTCCCCGGCACCGACCTCACGCCGCTGGAGCTGCTGCTCAACTTCACCATGGTGCAGCGGCTGCTGCTGGTGCCCAACGTGAACGGCGCGTTCTGGACGCTGGCCGTCGAGATGCAGTTCTACCTGCTGGTGCTGCTCGTGCTCGTCCTCACGAAGTGCCGGTTCACGGATCGGCTGGTCCGCGTGCTGGTGGTCGTCTGGCTCGGCGTCGCCGCGACCGCCTCCGTCGCCGCTCACCTCGCCTCGGGAGGCGTCGACGTCGTCTCGGCGCCGGTCGCCGTCCGGGTCCTGGCGAACCTGACGCTGGCCGAGTACGGACCGCTCTTCTGCGTCGGGATGCTGCTGTTCCTCTCGCGACGCCAGGGGCGCTTCGAGCTCCTCGCCGTGCCGGCGGCTCTGATCGCGGCCCTGAACGCCCAGCTCCTCCACGGCGGGCCGGACGGAGCGGTCGTCCTCGGCGTCTGCGCGGCCGTCGCGGTCGTCGCGATGCGGCGCCGGACCGCCGTGCTGCGATGGGCGCCGCTGCTCTGGCTCGGGCGGATCAGCTACTCGCTCTACATCCTCCATCTGGTCGTGGGCAGCGCGATCGTCAGCGCGCTCTGGCCGCTGATCGGCCGCGACGGAGCAGGACTCGTCGCCTTCGTCGTCGTCCTCCTGCTGTCCTGGGGCCTCAACGCGGTCGCCGAGGAGCGGTGGAGCCCCGCCTGGCGCCGCGCCCTCACCCGCCGGCGCGACCGCCGGTTCCCGGCGGGGACGGCGACCGCGGCCTGACGCGGTTGTGCACTCCGCTGGCCGCTCAGCGAGTGCGCCGCCGAGGCCTGTGGACGCCGGTGGCCGCGAAACGCATCTCCGCTCGACGTTCCCTGCACCTTGGCTGAGCCACCGGGACGTCCGAGCCCCGGGCCACGTCTTCATCATGTGCCACGGATCGTGAGCACCGCGGCCCCGGCCACGACCTCTGACCATCTGGAGAAGATCATGACCAACGTCACCCCCACCAGCCTCGCCAACGCCTCCTCGGCCAAGCACGGCACCGCCACCTCGGCCGGCAAGAACACGATCGCCGACGGCGTCGTCGAGAAGGTCGCCGGCATCGCGGCCCGCGAGGTCCCCGGCGTGCACGACCTGGGCAACGGCGCCGCCCGCGCCATCGGCGCCATCCGCAACGCGATCAACGCGCAGGACCGCGGCCAGGGCATCTCCGTCGAGGTCGGCGAGAAGCAGGTCGCCGCCGACATCACCGTCGTCGCCGAGTACCCCGTCGCGCTGCAGAAGCTCGCCGACAGCATCCGCTCCGCCGTCTCCGAGGCCATCTCCTCGGTCGTCGGCATGGAGGTCGCCGAGGTCAACGTCACCATCTCCGACGTCTTCATCCCCTCGGACGACAAGGACGACGAGACCGAGAGCCGCGTCAAGTGACTCCGTCCCACATCGGCCTGGTCCTCGGCGCGGTCCTCGCGCTGACCGCTCTCGTCTTCGGCTTCTGGGCGCTCCTCTGGGTCGCGCTCGCCATGGCGATCGGCTACGGCGTCGGGCGGGTCGTCGAGGGCAAGCTCGACCTGCGCTCCCTCGGCGACACCCTCCGCGGGCGGCGGTCCTCGTGACCGCGGCGGTGATGGCCGACGAGGCCAGCCACGGCCGCACGACGATCAGCTCGCGCGCCGTGCGCCGAGTCGTGTCGGCCGTCACCGCGGAGGCGCTGGACGTGAACTCGTCCGATGTGTCAGTCGAGCTCGACGACGAGGGAGGACGCCTCCACGTCGTCGCGCACGCCCCCATCCACGTCACGCCCCTGGGCGAGACGGGCCGCCGCTCCTCCGGGACGCTGCTGGACCGACTCAGCCGGGCGCAGACGACCATCCGTTCGCGCTGCCTCGAACTGACGGGCTCCACGATCGGCCGGGTCGACCTCCGGATCACCGGTGCCGACCTCCGAGAACGAAGGAGGGTGTCGTGACGACTCCCACCACTGCCGGCCGGGCGCTCTACCCGCGCCTGGTGCGGCGCGAGACGCACTCGTCCCGCTCCGGATCGGCGATCGTCCTCGCCGTCCTGCTCATCCTCCTGTTCGCGTGGCTGGGCACGGAGGCGGTCCTCGCCGTCCTCGGCCAGCCCGCGCTGCTCGTGGCCCCGCAGGACGGAGCGTCCTCGCTGCTCAACGCGGCCGCGGCGCCCATCGCGCTGACCGCCGCCGCCGGCGCCGTGCTCGCGCTGATCGGGCTCGTCCTGATCGTCGTGTCGCTCAAGCCCGGCCGTCGCGGCCGTCGCGCCGTCAGCACCGACCGCACCGCGGCGATCGTCGACGACCGCGTCATCGCGCAGGCAGTCGCCCGCACCGCCGGCTACGCCGGTGACGTCGACCCCGACAACGTGTCGGTGTCGGTCGGATCCCGCGTCGTCGACGTGACGGTCTCCCGCACCTCCGGCCGCAGCATCGACGTCACGCCGATCCGCGAGGCCGTCGACGCCGAGCTCGCCACGTTCGACTGCACCCCGCGCCTGCGCTCCAAGGTGCGCCTGTCCGAGAAGGGAACGGTCCGCTGATGACCACCACGAACCGATTCCTCAACCGGCTGCTCCTGTTCGTCGTGGGCCTCGTCCTCCTCCTCGCCGGCGGCGCCGTCGCGGTGGGGTCGCTGCTCCCGCAGGTGCAGGAGAACGTGTCCACCGCCGCGCAGGACGCGGCCGACCCCACGAGCCAGGCCCTCTCGGGCGGCACCCCGTGGATCCTCTGGGTCATCGCGGTCGTCGCGCTCGTCCTCATCCTGCTGCTGGTGCGCTTCATCGTGCGCCAGGGCCGCGGCCGCACCGCCACGCTGCTGCGCGTCGGCTCCGGAGAGGGAGCGGGGACGCCCACGGGCGGCTCCGTCACCATCGACGCGAAGGTCGCCGAGCAGGTCCTCGAGGAGGCCCTGTCGCAGGAGCCGTCCATCGTCGCGGTCGACGTGACCGCGTTCGAGATCAAGCACCAGAAGGTGCTGCGCGTCACCGCGCACACCCGCCGCGGCGCCTCGCCCGCCCGCACCCGGCAGACGGTCGACCAGGCCGTCCGCCAGTGGGACGCCCTCCTCGGCGAGGAGACGCCCGTCGTCATCCAGATCGTCAGCGGTCTGCGGACGAAGATGAGCGGCACCGCCCGCGTGCAGTAGCCGCCGGCACCACCGTCCGGCCCTCCCGATCGGGAGGGCCGGAGAGCCCCGCTCAGGCGGGATGGAAGTCTTTCTGAAGGAGCACCCCATGTCCGATCCGATGGAGCCCGGCACCGTCGAGCGCATCCGCACCGATGAGCAGCCGACCCCGAACCAGCAGAGCCGGCGCGAGTCCGCCCGCCGCGACGGGAAGCCGTCCGAGCCCGAGTCGACCGAGAGCCGGGTCGCGACCGCCGCCGGCGAGAGCGCCCAGCGCGTGTCCGGCGTCCACCACCTCGGCGGAGCCGTCGCCCGCGGCCTCGACCGCGCCTCCCGCCGCGTGCTGGGCACCAGCACCGTCCCCGGAGTCACGGTCTCGAAGGCCGACGGCGTCACCACCGTCGACATCGACCTCGTTGTCGAGTACCCCCACCCCGTCCGCGAGGTCCTGGACGCTGTGCGCGATCAGGTGCAGCGCGTGGCGGAGCCGGTCGCCGGCGGCCACGTCGTCGTCAATGTCGAGGCGACCGACGTCCACGGCCCATTCGACCCGATCGAGAAGCCGGAGGAGGACGAGGAACCGCTCGTCGACACCGCCAAGCGCGCCGCGTCCGACGCCCGCGACTCCGCCGTGGAGGCCGCCGGGAACGCCCGCGACGCCGTCTCCGGTGCCGTCGACTCCGCCCGCGGACGCCTGGCGGACGCCGCCGATGACGCCGCGGACGCGATGGACCGCGCGGCCGACGAGCGCGACGAGCGCGCAGCCGCCCAGAAGACGGCCGACGACGAGCGCGCCGCCGAGCGCGACGAGGACGACCCCCGCGTCGAGACGCACGCGGCT
>NZ_PSVI01000094.1:0-6024 GCF_002931415.1 Rathayibacter sp. AY1E8 | reverse complement strand
GGCGGGGCGTGCCGGGCAGCTCGAGGAGGCGGCAGTCCGGCGCCTCGCCCGCCCAGACCAGGTCGGGCATCAGGGCGACGGCGTGGCCGGAGGCGGCGAGTCGGATCTGCGCCTGCAGGTCGGCGGTCTCGAAGCGGACGTCCGGCTCGAACCCCGCGACCCGGCAGGTCTGCTCGGCGAAGTGGCGGCTCGCGGTGCCGCGCGGCTCCATCACCCAGGCGGAGTCGCGGGCCGAGGCGAGGTCGACGACGGCGGAGTCGCGGCTCACGGCGAGGCGGATCGCGTCGGTCGTCAGGTCGCTGCGCACCAGTCCGGGCAGCCAGGAGGTCGAGTGGCCGGGGTACTGCTCGGCGACGACGAGGTCGAACTCCCGCGCCCACGACGTCTCATGCAGCGCGCCCTCGGGCTCGCGCTGCACCATCTCGACGCGCACCTCGGGGAAGCGGTCGGCGACGGCCCGGAGCGCACCCGGCATGAGCGCGAGCGCGGCCGACTGGAACACCGCGACGCGCACCCGGCCGGTCACCGACTCCCCCGAGGCCGCGAGCGCCGCCTCCGCCCGCTCGAGCAGGGCCATCACCTCGCCGGCCGCTTCGACCAGGATCTCGGCCTGGGGTGTGAGCTGCACGCGCCGGCCCGCCTTCCGCAGCAGCTCGACGCCGGCCTCGCGCTCGAGCACGGCGAGCTGCTGCGAGACGGCGGAGGGACTGTAGGCGAGGGCCTCGGCCGCGGCGGCGAGAGTGCCGCGGATGGCCACCTCGCGGAGCAGTACCAGGCGGCGGACATCGAGCACGGCGTCTCTCCGATCGTTCAGCTGAGCTGACCGGTACCGGTAAGGAACGGTCGCTTCTGCTCAACGGTAGTCGGTCGAATACTGAAGGCACCCACCTCAGAGCAGAAGGACCGCACCATGACGGATCTCGCCAGCCCCGCTCTCGCCACCGGCCCCGCCGCCGACGGCCCGTCCGCCGATTCGATCGATCCCCGCCTGGTCGACGAGAGCGTCGCCCTGGTGCGGCGCTGGCTGCGCGAGGCGTCCGCGATCCCGATCGACGCCTCCGGGGCGCAGCTGGCGGGCGTGCTGAAGGACCCGGCCGGCCTGGACTTCACGGTCGGCTTCGTCGACGGCGTCGTCCGCCCCGAGGACACCCGCGTCGCGGCGGCGGCGCTGAAGGCGATCGCGGGCGGCGTGCCGTCCTTCCTCCCGGCTCCGATGCGCGGCGCGGTCGCCCTCGGCGGCGTCATGGCGCCGCTCCTCCCGGACGTCGTGGTGCCGATCGCGCGCCGGGTGCTGCGGCGGATGGTCGGCCACCTGATCATCGACGCGACCGACTCCCGCCTGGGCCCGGCCATCGCCGCGATCCGCCGCGACGGCGTCCGGCTCAACATGAACCTGCTCGGCGAGGCCGTCCTCGGCCGCGAGGAGGCCCACCGCCGCCTGGAGGGGACACACCGGCTCCTCGCCCGCGACGACGTCGACTACGTCTCGATCAAGGTCTCCTCGAGCACCGCCCCGCACAACCCGTGGGCCTTCGACGCCGCGGTCGACGACATCGTCGAGGAGCTGGCGCCGCTGTTCGCCCGGGCCGCCGCCTCCTCGCCGCAGAAGTTCATCAACCTCGACATGGAGGAGTACAAGGACCTCGACCTCACCATCGCGGTCTTCACCCGCATCCTCGACCGGCCGGAGTTCCTCGGCCTCGAGGCCGGCATCGTGCTGCAGGCCTACCTGCCGGACGCGCTCTCGGCGATGATCCGCCTGCAGGAGTGGAGCGCCGCCCGCCGGGCCCGCGGCGGCGCCGGCATCAAGGTGCGCCTGGTCAAGGGCGCGAACCTGCCGATGGAGCAGGTCGAGGCCTCGGTCCACGGCTGGCCGCTGGCGACCTGGAGCAGCAAGCAGGACTCCGACACGAACTACAAGCGCGTCGTCGACTACGCGCTGCACCCGGAGCGGATCCGCAACGTGCGGGTCGGCGTCGCCGGGCACAACCTCTTCGACGTCGCGTACTCGTGGCTGCTCGCCGGCACCCGCGGCGTCCGCGAGGGGATCGAGTACGAGATGCTCCTCGGCATGGCCCAGGGCCAGGCGGAGGCGGTGCGCCGCACGGTCGGCTCGCTCCTGCTCTACACGCCGGTCGTCGCGCCGGCCGAGTTCGACGTGGCGATCGCCTACCTGATCCGTCGGCTGGAGGAGGGCGCGTCGAGCCAGAACTTCATGTCGGCCGTCTTCGAGCTCGAGGCCGACCCGGCGCTCTTCGCGCGGGAGGAGGAGCGGTTCCGCGCCTCCGTCGCCGCCCTCGACGGGGCAGTCCCCCCGGCGCACCGCGTGCCCGACCGGTTCGCCGCGAGCGGCCGTCCGGGACCGGGCGACTTCCGCAGCACCCCCGACACCGACCCGTCCGTCGCCGCGAACCGCGAGTGGGCGCAGGCGATCCTCGCGCGCGTCCCCTCCTCCCGGGCCGGCGCCGACGCGATCGAGGCCGCCACGATCGGCACCCTCGACGAGCTGGAGTCGGTGCTCTCCGGCGCCCGCGGCAGCGGCTGGAGCGACGTCCCGGCCGAGGAGCGCGCCCGCATCCTGCACCGCGCGGGCGACGAGCTGGAGGCGCGCCGCGCCGAGCTGCTCGAGGTCATGGCGGCCGAGGGCGGCAAGACCCTCGACCAGGGCGACCCCGAGGTCTCGGAGGCCGTGGACTTCGCCCACTACTACGCCGAGCGCGCCCTCGAGCTCGACGCGGTCGACGGCGCCCGCTTCCACCCGGCCGCGCTGACCCTGGTCGCTCCGCCGTGGAACTTCCCGGTCGCGATCCCGGCCGGCGGCGTCCTCGCGGCGCTCGCGGCCGGCTCCGCCGTGGTGCTCAAGCCCGCCGGACCGACCGCGCGCTGCGGCGCCGTGGTGGCCGAGGCGCTGTGGGCGGCGGGCGTGCCCCGCGAGGCCCTGCGCCTGCTCCGCCTGCCGGAGGAGGAGCTGGGGCGCGACCTGATCGCCTCCCCGCAGGTCGACCGCGTGATCCTCACCGGCGCCTACGAGACGGCGGAGCTGTTCCGCTCCTTCCGGAACGACCTCCCGCTGCTCGCCGAGACGAGCGGCAAGAACGCGATCGTGGTCACCCCCTCGGCCGACCTCGACCTGGCGGTGAAGGACGTGGTGGCGAGCGCCTTCGGGCACGCGGGGCAGAAGTGCTCCGCCGCCTCGCTCGTCGTGCTGGTGGGCTCCGTCGCGCGCTCGAAGCGGTTCCGCGCGCAGCTGCTCGACGCGGTCTCCTCCCTCACGGTCGGCTACCCGACCGACCCCGCGACGCGGATGGGGCCGGTGATCGAACCCGCCGAGGGCAAGCTGCTGCGCGGCCTGACCGCGCTCGGCGCCGGTGAGACCTGGCTGCTGCAGCCGCGGAGCCTCGACGACTCCGGACGCCTGTGGAGCCCCGGCGTCCGCGACGGCGTGCGCCGCGGCTCCGAGTTCCACCGCACCGAGTACTTCGGGCCGATCCTCGGGATCATGACGGCGGCGACCCTCGACGAGGCGATCGCGATCCTCAACGAGGTCGACTACGGGCTCACCTCGGGCCTGCACGCGCTCGACCCGGAGGAGATCGGCACCTGGCTCGACGGGATCGAGGCGGGCAACCTCTACGTGAACCGCGGGATCACCGGGGCGATCGTGCAGCGCCAGCCGTTCGGCGGCTGGAAGAAGTCGGCGGTCGGCCCGGGCACCAAGGCGGGCGGGCCGGACTACCTGCTCGGCCTGGGCTCGTGGACCGCGGCGCCGTCGGAGGCGACCGCTCCGGTCGTCGGACCGGCCGCCCGCCTGCTCGCCGCGTCGCGCGCGGAGCTCCCGACGGAGGAGCACGCCGCGGTGGAGCGGACGGCGCGCAGCTGCGCGGCGGCGCGGGCCGCGGGCACTCTTCGCGACGTGACGGGGCTGGAGGCGGAGCGCAACGTCTTCCGCCGCCTGCCCTACGACTCCGCCGTGCTGGTGCGCCTGGCCGCCGGGGAGCCGCTGGGCTCGCTCGTGCGGGTGGCCGTCGCGGCGGCGACCGCGCAGGCACGGGTGGTCGTCTCGAGCGCCGCGGCGCTGCCTCCGCAGCTCGCCGCCGGTCTCGACGAGGCGGCAGGCGCCGTCGTGGTCGAGGACGACGCAGCGTGGGAGGCGCGGGTGCGCGCGCACGGCGCCGGACGGGTGCGCCTGCTGGGCGCGTCCGCCGCGACGGTGACGGCCGTGACGGGCGGGCGCCCCGACCTCGCGGTCTACGCCGGCCCGGCGACCGAGGCGGGCCGGCTGGAGCTGCTGCCGTTCCTCCGCGAGCAGGCCGTGTCGATCACGGCCCACCGCTTCGGCACGCCGGACCACCTCACGGACGGGCTGCTCTGACCGGCGTGATCCGACCGGCGTGATCCGACCGGCCGCCGCGGGATCCCGCTCCGGTGCACCCGCTCCGGCGTGTCGACTACCGGAGCGGCGTCTCGCGGAGAGGGCGACGGAGGGACGACGGGGCGGAGAGGGATCAGCCGCAGGCCGCACGTCAGTCCGCGTCAGCTCCGCGACGGGGCCGCAGGGGTGGAGCGCGCGTCGTTGCTGGTGCGCGGGCCCTCCGGGAGGAGCGCGGCGCGTCCCACGCCCGATCGACGGCGGCGGCCGGGGTCAGCAGGATGTGCGCATGACCCGCCAGGAGAACGGCCGGCGCACCGCCGCGCCCGCCCGCGCGCCACGCACGCGCCCGACCGTCGGCTCCGCCTTCGACCCGCGGTCGAACAGCATCAACGCCCTGCGGCTCGGGCTGGCGGTCCTCGTCATCGTGTCGCACTCCTTCCCCCTCGGCGGCTACGGCGACGACCCCGGGTTCGGCGGCTCGACCCTCGGCGCCTGGGCGGTCGGCGGGTTCTTCGCCACCTCCGGCTTCCTGATCACCGCGAGCCGGCTGCGCTCGCGATCGCTGGTCGACTTCCTCTGGCGGCGCTTCCTCCGCATCTATCCCGCCTTCCTCGTCTCGCTCCTGGTCGTGGCCTTCGTCGCCGCACCGCTCGCGTCGCTCCTCCTCGGAGCCGGCGAGTACAGCGCGGCCGGGGCGGTGCGCTTCGTGGTCGCCAATGCGGCCCTCTACATCCGGGAGTACGGCATCGCGGGGATGCTCGGCTCCGTGCCCTACCCGGGCGCGTGGAACGGCTCGCTCTGGAGCCTGTTCTACGAGTTCGTCAGCTACGTCGTCATCGGCCTTCTCGTCTCCCTGGCGCCCGCGCGCTGGGTGCGGCCCCTCGTGGTCACGGGATTCGCGGGCCTCACCCTCGTCGCGGCGGTGCTCGCGACGGACCTCGTCCCGTTCCCGGCACCCCTCAACCAGACGGTGACGCTCGTCGGGTACTTCCTCGCCGGCGCGCTCGTGCACCTGTACCGCGACCGCCTCCCCCTGACGGGCGCACTCACCGCCATCGCGGCCGCGCTGCTCGTCCTCGTGATCGCGACCGGCCTCTACCGCGTGCTCGCCGGCCTCCCCCTCGCCTATCTGATGGTCGCGCTCGGCGCCCGGCTCCCCCTGCGTCGGGTGGGCGCGACCCACGACGTCTCCTACGGGATGTACATCTACGCGTTCCCCGTGCAGCAGCTGCTCTCGCTGGCGATCGTCGGAGCCGGAGCCGACGTGCCGCTCTGGGCCTACATCGCGCTCTCGGTCGCAGCGACGGTCCCCCTCGCGTGGGCGAGCTGGCTGCTGGTCGAGCGCCCCGCGATGCGGCTGAAGCGCCTCACCGCCCGGGCTCCCGTCGACGTCGAGGGCCACGTCCTGCGCTGAGGCCCGGAGCCGCGAGCCCGGAGCCGAGAGCCCGCGGCCGAGAGCCGAGCCGAGCCGAGAGCACGGAGCCGCGAGCCCGGAGCTGTCCTCGCACATCCGCCTGCCCGCAGCCGTCCCTGCCCGGTCGCGCCCCCGGAGCCGCCCGCCCGTCACGGCCGTCACCGTCGCGGCGGACGCGCCCAGCAGGCGCACCCGTCCGGCGCCGTGCGCGCGCACCCGCGCCTCCCACGCTGCGTCG
>NZ_PSVI01000093.1:0-6231 GCF_002931415.1 Rathayibacter sp. AY1E8 | reverse complement strand
GATCGGCTCGAGCAACATGGACATGCGCTCCTTCACGCTCAACCTCGAGGTCTCGCTCATGGTGCGCGGCTCGGAGTTCGTCGAGGACCTGCGCCAGGTGCAGCAGGACTACCGCGAGCACTCCCGCGAGCTGACCCTCCGCGAGTGGCGGCAGCAGCCGCTCCGCTCGACCCTGCTCGACAACCTGGCGCGGCTCACCTCGGCGCTGCAGTAGCGCGGCTCCCGTCCGCCCGCCTGCGGAGGATGCGCGGCCCCGACTCGTCGCGCAAGTCCCTGTGCGGGCCGCCGCGCCCCGCGTAGCGTCGGAGCGTCCTCAGCACCATCCGGTTCCGCCTGCCCGGCGCCGGGTTCGAGAAGGGAACGGACATGACGGCATCCCGTACGACGCGCATCCTCATCCTCGGCGGCGGCTACGTCGGCCTGTACACGGCCTGGGGCCTCGAGAAGAGACGGGGGGAGGCGCCGATCGACGTCACCGTCGTCGAGCCGAACCCCTACATGACCTACCAGCCGCTGCTGCCCGAGGTCGCCGGCGGGCACGTCCAGCCGCGCCACGTCACGGTGCCGTTGGTCTCCGCGCTCAAGCGCACCCGCGTGATCCGCGGCGCGATCACCGGCGTGAGCCTCGCCGAGCGCAGCGCCACCGTCGCCGCGATGGACGGCTCCACCCGCACGATCGAGTTCGACCAGGTCGTCTTCGCGCTCGGAGCCGTCACCCGCACGTTCCCCACACCGGGTCTCGCCGAGCACGGCATCGGCTTCAAGACGGTGGAGGAGGCGGCGCACCTGCGCGACCGCGTCATCGAGAACATCGCGAAGGCGGCGCTCACCACCGATCCCGCCGAGCGTCGGCGCCTGCTCACCTTCGTCTTCGTCGGCGGCGGCTACACCGGCGTCGAGGCGCTGAGCGAGCTGCTCGACCTCAGCCGCAAGACGCTCGCCGCGCAGCCCTCCCTCTCGATGGGCGACGTCACCTGGCACCTCGTCGAGGCGCTGGACCGGGTCGCCCCCGAGGTCGGTCCCGAGCTCTCGAAATGGACGCTCGACCACCTCCGCTCGCGCGGCGTGCACGTGCACCTGAAGACGACGATGCCCTCCTGCGAGGACGGCGTCGTGGAGCTCTCCTCGGGCGACCGCATCCCGACGGCCACGATCGTGTGGACCGCCGGCGTGAAGCCGAACCCGATCCTCGACGCGACCGACGCGCCCCGCGGGCCGAAGGGCCACGTCATGGCGGATGCGCGCCTGCGGGTCATCCGCGAGGACGGCGAGCCGGTGGGCGGCGCCTGGGCGGCCGGCGACGGCGCGCAGGTGCCGGACCTCACCAGCGAGAAGCAGCCCGCGTACTACCCGCCGAACGCGCAGAACGCGGTCCGGCAGGCCAAGCTCCTGGCGCGCAACATCATCGCGGACCTCACCGGAGGCACCGTGGAGGAGTACCGCCACGCCTCCGTCGGGACGGTCGCCGAGTACGGCATCGGCAAGGGCGCGGGCCTGATCAAGGGCGTGAAGCTGCGCGGCTTCCCCGCCTGGCTCGCCCACCGCGCCTACCACGGAGCGGCGATGCCGACCCTGGACCGCAAGTGGCGGATCATCACGGGCTGGCTCGTCGACGCCGTCACTCCGCGCGACCTCTCGCCGATGAGCGCGCTGCAGGATCCGCGCCGCGCCTTCCGCGAGACGGCCGAGGCCACCGATCGCGAGGCCGCGGCGAAGGCCGCCGCGAAGAAGGAGTCGGACGCGTCCTGACGCGCCGGTGGGAGCGCGGGAGTCGCGGTGGTCGAGCGGGATCATCGCGACTTCCGCGCTCCCGCGTCGTGGGCCCTGCCTCGGAGCGCCTCGGCCTGACGGTCTCGGCTCAGGCCCGGCGGCGCGGCTTGAGGCGCACGGTCGGCAGCACGGGCGCGGGGAGCGCGCGTCCGCCGTACCCGTCGACGGTGCCGAACGGTCCCGCGGGATCCGCCCCGGCGATCACGTCGGACTGCCAGCGCTCGCGGGCGGCCGCCACGTCGTCATGGCTGCGGCCGACGAAGTTCCACCACATCACCAGCTCCTCGGCGAACGGCTCGCCGCCGAGCAGCACCACGCGGGCTCCCGCGTCCCCGGCGGTCAGCACCAGGTGCGAGCGGCCGGGCGTCAGGTAGGCGAGGTCCGAGCGCGGGACGTCCGCGCCCTCGACCGCCACGGGGCCGGCGTCGACGAGCACGCCGTACTCCCACGACTCCTCGACCGGCAGCTCGACCCGGGCACCCGGCTCGAGGTCGATCTGCGCGGCGACCAGCGGAGTGAAGGTGCTCGCGGGCACCGACGCGCCCAGCATCCCTCCGACGAAGACGCGGACCAGCGCGCCGGGCAGCTCCACGGGAACGCCGCGGTGGTGCTCGAAGAACGGATCGACGAGCCGTGCCTCCTCGGGCAGCGCGACCCAGAGCTGCACCCCGTGCAGGACGGGCGCGCCCCCGGTCGAGACCTCCGAGTGCGAGATGCCGCGTCCGGCCGTCATCAGGTTGAGCTCGCCCGGGCGCACCACGGCGAGGCTGCCGACGCTGTCGCGGTGCTCGATCTCGCCCTCGAAGAGCCAGCTCACCGTCTGCAGGCCCGTGTGCGGATGCGGCGGGACGTCCATCCCGGCCTCCTCGCCGAGCCGCACCGGGCCGTAGTGGTCGGCGAAGCACCATGCGCCGATCGTCGAGCGCGAGCGCTGGGGGAGGGTGCGGCGCACCTCGATCGCGCGCGGACCGCCGAGCGGGACGAGCCGTGCCTCCAGGATCTCGACCGCGCCGGGCTCGCGAGGGACCGGCTCCGCGGCGACGGGGAGCTCGTCGGGATGCTCCTCCAGGTTGCTCATGCGGGAAGTGTATGCCTTCGCATGGACCGGTGGACGGGACCGCCGCCCGCACCCCTCCCGGATCGCGTGCACGCCCAGGGCGAACAGGCCTGCTCACCGGGGGGAGCGCTGGTTACAGTCGACGTATCGGAGCCCACCCCTGCGGGTTCTGTAGGGAGTGACAGCATGTTCGAGAGATTCACCGATCGCGCGCGGCGCGTCGTCGTCCTGGCCCAGGAAGAGGCCAAGATGCTCAATCACAACTACATCGGCACGGAGCACATCCTGCTCGGCCTGATCCACGAGGGCGAGGGAGTGGCCGCCAAGGCGCTCGAGTCCCTCGGGATCTCGCTCGACGCTGTGCGCGAGCAGGTGCAGGACATCATCGGCCAGGGGCAGCAGCAGCCGACCGGCCACATCCCCTTCACGCCTCGGGCGAAGAAGGTCCTCGAGCTGTCCCTGCGCGAAGCGCTGCAGCTCGGCCACAACTACATCGGGACCGAGCACATCCTGCTCGGCCTCATCCGCGAGGGCGAGGGCGTCGCCGCTCAGGTGCTGGTCAAGCTCGGTGCCGACCTGAACCGCGTGCGCCAGCAGGTCATCCAGCTGCTCTCCGGCTACCAGGGCAAGGAGCAGGTCGCCGTGGGCGGTGAGCAGCAGCAGCCTCAGGGGGGATCGCAGATCCTCGACCAGTTCGGACGCAACCTCACCCAGGCGGCGCGCGACAACAAGCTCGACCCGGTCATCGGGCGCGAGAAGGAGATCGAGCGGGTCATGCAGATCCTCTCCCGCCGCTCCAAGAACAACCCCGTCCTGATCGGCGAGCCCGGCGTCGGCAAGACCGCCGTCGTCGAGGGCCTCGCCCAGGCGATCGTGCGCGGCGACGTGCCCGAGACGCTGAAGGACAAGCAGCTCTACACGCTCGACCTCGGCTCGCTCATCGCCGGATCCCGCTACCGCGGTGACTTCGAGGAGCGCCTGAAGAAGGTCACGAAGGAGATCCGCACCCGCGGCGACATCATCACCTTCATCGACGAGATCCACACCCTCGTCGGCGCAGGGGCCGCTGAGGGCGCGATCGACGCCGCCTCGATCCTCAAGCCGCTGCTCGCCCGCGGCGAGCTGCAGACCATCGGCGCGACCACGCTCGACGAGTACCGCAAGCACTTCGAGAAGGACGCCGCTCTCGAGCGCCGCTTCCAGCCGATCCAGGTCGCGGAGCCGTCGCTGCCCCACACGATCAACATCCTCAAGGGGCTGCGCGACCGCTACGAGGCGCACCACAAGGTGTCCATCACCGACGGCGCGATCGTCTCGGCGGCCAACCTGGCCGACCGCTACATCAGCGACCGCTTCCTCCCCGACAAGGCGATCGACCTGATCGACGAGGCCGGCGCACGCCTGCGCCTCTCGATCCTCTCGGCGCCGCCGGAGCTGCGCGACTTCGACGACCGCATCGCCGTGGTCCGCTCCGCCAAGGAGGCCGCGATCGAGGACCAGGACTTCGAGAAGGCCGCGTCGCTCCGCGACGAGGAGAAGCAGCTGCTCGGTGAGCGCCTGCGCCTCGAGAAGCAGTGGAAGTCGGGCGACGTCAAGGCCACCGGCGTGGTCGACGAGGGTCTGATCGCCGAGGTCCTCGCCCAGGCGACGGGCATCCCGGTCTTCAAGCTCACCGAGGAGGAGTCCTCGCGGCTCGTCTTCATGGAGAAGGCCCTGCACCAGCGCGTCATCGGCCAGGAGGAGGCCATCGCGGCCCTCTCGCGGACGATCCGCCGCACCCGCGCGGGCCTCAAGGACCCCAAGCGCCCCTCGGGCTCGTTCATCTTCGCCGGCCCCACGGGCGTCGGGAAGACCGAGCTGGCCAAGGCGCTCGCCGAGTTCCTCTTCGACGACGAGAACGCGATGATCTCGCTCGACATGTCGGAGTACGGCGAGAAGCACACCGTCTCGCGGCTGTTCGGCGCCCCTCCCGGGTTCGTCGGCTTCGAGGAGGGCGGCCAGCTCACCGAGAAGGTGCGCCGCAAGCCGTTCAGCGTGGTCCTCTTCGACGAGATCGAGAAGGCGCACCCGGACATCTTCAACTCGCTCCTCCAGATCCTGGAGGAGGGTCGACTGACCGACGGCCAGGGCCGTGTCGTCGACTTCAAGAACACCGTCATCATCATGACCACCAACCTCGGTGCTCGTGACATCGCCGGTGGTCCCGTCGGGTTCCAGATCGAGGGCGACAACGCCACCGGCTACGACCGCATGCGCGGCAAGGTCAACGAGGAGCTCAAGAAGCACTTCAAGCCCGAGTTCCTCAACCGCGTGGACGACGTCATCGTCTTCCCGCAGCTGTCGAAGCCCGAGCTGCTCCAGATCGTCGACCTCTTCATCAAGCGCCTGGGCGACCGCCTGCTCGACCGCGACATGACGGTGGAGCTGACGCAGCCGGCCAAGGAGCGCCTGATCGAGGTCGGATTCGACCCGGCCCTCGGTGCGCGCCCCCTGCGCCGGGCGATCCAGCGCGAGATCGAGGACCAGCTGTCCGAGCGGATCCTGCACGGAGAGCTCGGCGCCGGAGACCACATCCACGTGGACTTCGCCGACAACATGTTCGTCTTCACCACGACCCCGCGCCTGATCTCGATCAGCGCCGGCGCGTCCACCGGAGCGGCCACGGCCGGCCCGGCGACGCCCGACCTGATGTCGTAGCAGGCTGCCGAACGACCCCGTGCCCGTCCCCTCTCGCGAGGGGGCGGGCACGTCGTCGTCCGGGGGTGGGCGCCTGCTCGCAGGATCCCGCGCCCGGTGCGGCCTAGGCTTGTCGAATGGCCGATTGGAAGTACCCGGTGCGCCGCGCGCGCACGAGCGATGTCCCCTTCATCCAGGAGCTCAGCGAGCCGCTCGTGAACGAGCGCATCCTCCTGGGCAAGGACCGCGTGGTGCTCTACGGCGCCGTGCAGGAGTTCCGCATCGCCGAGGACGGGCACGGGACGGCGATCGGCTGCGGTGCGCTCCATGTGATGTGGGACGACATCGCGGAGGTGCGCACCCTCGCGGTCGCGCAGGACTGGCTCGGGAGGGGTGTGGGTCACCACATCCTGGAGCGCCTCGAGAACGACGCGCGCGAGCTCGGCCTGAAGCGCCTGTTCTGCCTCACCTTCGAGGTCGACTTCTTCGCCCGCCACGGCTTCGAGCCGATCGGCGAGAAGGTCGTCGACCCCGAGGTCTACGCCGAGCTGCTCCGCTCTCCCGACGAGGGAGTCGCCGAGTTCCTCGACCTCGCCCGGGTGAAGCCGAACACGCTCGGCAACACCCGCATGCTGAAGACGCTCTGACCGCCGCCACGTCGTAGCCTGTCCCGGTGACTCCGCCGCCCCGCCGCCTGCCCTCCCGGGTCTACCGGCGACGCCGCGCCG
>NZ_PSVI01000092.1:0-6286 GCF_002931415.1 Rathayibacter sp. AY1E8 | reverse complement strand
CGGCGCACGCGGCTACATCACCAAGGCCAGCTCCGGAGCCGAGGTGAGCCGGGCCGTGCTCGCGGTGGCGGGCGGGGTCCGCCGCCAGGAGGGTGCAACCGGCGCATCCTCCTCCCGCTTCCCGGAATGCAGTACCCACTATTTCGTTAGTACTGTCATCACCCCTGTCCCGAGGAGCACCCATGACGATCGCCGACTCCCCCCTGCTCGCCGGGGACGTCTACTCCGCCGACTGCCCGAGCCGCGAGGTCTTCGGCCACGTCACCAGCAAGTGGGGCGTCCTGGTGCTCGCGGCGCTCGCTCCGGGCACGCTGCGCTGGGGCGCTCTGCGGCGCCGGATCGGCGGGATCAGCGAGAAGATGCTCGCTCAGACGTTGCGGATCCTGGAGGAGGACGGCTTCGTGCACCGCGAGGCGCGGCCGGTCGTCCCGCCGCACGTCGAGTACCGGCTGACGCCGCTGGGAGCGGAGCTGGCGGATCGGCTGCTGCCGGTCGTCGAGTGGATCGCGGGGAACGTCGGGGCGGTCCTGGAGGCGCGCTCGGAGGGCCGCCGGGAGGGAAGGTGAGCCTCACCTTCTTGTGAGAACGTTCACAATCCGTTCAGGGAGGAGCCTCCACCCGGCGGCATCGGCGCCCCCTCCCCCTGCTTGCCTCGATCGCGTCTCCTGCTCGTGATCGAAGGACCTCCATGTCAGACACCGCCCGCCGCCCGCTCCTCCTCCCGATGGCCGGCCACGTGCGCGGCAAGCGCAGCCCCGTCACCTGCGCGCTGAAGTGCGCCAACGCCTGCTCCACCGCGACCTGCAACACGTCGCACAACAGCTACTTCCGCGACATCGTCTCGTCGCAGCTCTCCCGCCGCAGCGCCCTCGGCCTCGGCCTGGCCGGCGCGGTCACCGTCGCCGTCGCCTCCGCCGGAGGAGCGCCCGCCGCCGAGGCGGCCGTGGCGACCTCGGCCGACGGCTCGCCGCTCGCCTTCACTCCGATCGCTCCGGTGCCGTACACGGTCGACCGGTTCACCGTCCCCGAGGGCTTCGCCTGGCAGCCGATCATCCGCTGGGGCGACCCGCTCTTCGCCGACAGCCCCGCCTTCGACATCGCCGACCAGACGGAGGCCGCCCAGGCCGCGCAGTTCGGCTACAACAACGACTACACCGACATCGTCGAGATCCCGGGCTCGAAGCGCCTCCGCGCCCTGCTCGTCGTGAACCACGAGTACACGAACGAGAGCATCATGTTCCCGGCCGCGCAGCTCGAGGCGGAGCCGGAGCGCGTGCGCGCCGTCGGCCGCGCCGCCCACGGCCTCAGCGTCGTCGAGCTGGTCCGCACCGCGGTCGACCGCCCGTGGGCCTACGTCCGCGGGGGCGAGCGCAACCGCCGCTACCTGCTCGACACCCCCTACGAGGTGACCGGCGCCGCCGCCGGCACCGACCTGCTGAAGACGGTCGCCGACCCCGAGGGCCGCACCGTGCTCGGCACGCTCGGCAACTGCTCCGGGGGCACGACGCCGTGGGGCACGATCCTCTCGGGCGAGGAGAACTTCAACGGCTACTTCCGCGCCGTCGGCACGAGCGACGCCGAGAAGCGCTACGGCCTCGCCGACTCCGAGACCTCGCGCCTCTGGGAGCTCGACGACCCCCGCTTCGACGCCCGCACCCCGGGCTACGAGAACGAGCCGAACCGCTTCGGCTGGATCGTGGAGTTCGACCCCTTCGACCCCGACTCCACGCCGAAGAAGCACACGGCGCTCGGCCGGCTCAAGCACGAGGGCGCGAACGTCATCATCGCCCCGGACGGCCGCGTGGTCGCGTACCAGGGGGACGACGAGCGCTTCGACTACCTCTACAAGTTCGTCTCGACGAAGCGCTACATCGAGGGCGACCGCGCCCACAACAAGACCCTGCTGGAGGAGGGCGACCTCTACGTCGCCCGCTTCACCGGCGACTCCCCCGTGGCCGAGATCACCGGCACCGGGGCGGTCCCCTCGGACGGCGGCTTCGACGGGATCGGCGAGTGGCTGCCCTTGGTGCTGAACGGCGCCTCGACGATCGCCGGGATGAGCGTCGCCGAGGTGCTCGTCCACACCCGCCAGGCGGCGGACGCCGCGGGCGCGACCAAGATGGACCGCTGCGAGGACGTGCAGCCCAGCCTGGTCAGCGGCCGGATCTACGTGGCCTGCACCAACAACTCCGCCCGCGGCACCGAGGGCGGCAAGGAGGGCGCGACCGAGGTCAACCCGCGCACCGAGAACCGCGACGGCCACATCGTCGAGATCATCGAGGACGGCGGCGACCAGACCGGCCGCACCTTCACCTGGAACCTGCTGATGCTCTGCGGCGACCAGGCGCAGGGCGACGTCGTCTACTTCTCCGGCTTCCCGGCGGACCAGGTCTCGCCGATCTCGTGCCCGGACAACCTGGCCTTCGACTCGGTCGGGAACCTCTGGATCTCGACCGACGGCGCCCCGAGCGGCATCGGCTACAACGACGGGCTCTTCAAGGTCGCGCTCGAGGGCGCGACGCGCGGCAGGGTGGAGCAGTTCCTCTCGGTGCCCCGCGACGCCGAGACCTGCGGACCGATCGTCCACGACCTCGACCAGCACGTGTTCGTGGCGGTGCAGCACCCGGGCGAGGAGGGCACCTTCGAGGCGCCGACCTCGTTCTTCCCGGACTACGGATCCACGGCTGCGGGAGCGGTGGCGGCACCGCGTCCGACCATCGTGCAGATCCTGCCGGCGTCGCAGGTGGTGGCGCCGACTCCGACGCCGACCGCCGGGCCGACCACGGCACCGACGACCCCGCCGACCACCGCGCCCACGGCGACTCCCACCACGGCGCCGACCGCCGGGCCGACTGCGGCGCCCACCGTTGCTCCGTCCCCGGTGCCCACGACCGCGCCGACCGGCACGCCGACCCCGCTGCCCGTCGGCGGCTCGGGCGGCGGGCTGGCCTCGACCGGAGTCGAGAGCGTCGGCCTGATCGCGGGCGCCACCGCGCTCCTGGCCGCGGGCGCCACCGCGCTCGGACTCGGAGCGCGCCGCCGCGCGGCCGCCGAGGGCGAGGACGACCAGCAGGCGTGAGGCCGGACAGGGCCCGGGACCGATCACAGGATCGGGGCCCGGGCCCTGTCGCGCTCGGGGACCCGCCGCTCAGGCCCCCGGGACCGGCGGGCCGGTGCGCCAGCGGAGGATCGCCGCGGCGTCGGCGTCGTGCGGCAGCGTCACCACGTCGACCCCCTCCGGAGCGGTGCGGGAGTCGGTGACGAGCACGCGCGCGTCCGTGAGCACGGCGGCGCGGGCCAGCGCGAGGGCGGCGTCGACGGAGTCGATCACCTCGGCGCCCAGCGCCTCCTCCGGGGCCGACGCGACCCACGGCTCCGCGGCGAGCGCCAGCAGAGCGCGCTCGCGCAGCCGGCCGGGGTCGAGTACCAGCGTCTCGACCTGTGCCGAGGCCAGCGCCGTGACGATCGCGCCGAGCGAGTACTCGACGGTGCGGCGCGGCTCCCCGGTGCGCAGGGCGTCGAGCACGTCCTCCTTCTCGCGCAGCAGGATGCGGTCGAGCTGCTCGTCGACGAACCGCTCCAGCGCCCCCTCCTCGCTGCCGGCGGCCCGCGTGTTCACGGGCTCGACGGCCAGGATCGCGGCGCTGCTCGGCGAGAGCTGCTGCGCGAGCAGCTGCCGGGCGTGGATGTCCCCCGCGACGACCAGCAGGCACGGCCGGTGCACGCGCACGAGCTCGTCCACCGCGGCGGCGAGCTCGGCCTGCGTGCGCCGCCAGATCTCCTCCGCGTGGTGGTGGAACCGGTCGTGCCGCCAGCCGCCGGCCTGCGCCTTGTGGAGGGTGTCGGTGCGGCCCTGCACGGCCTGCTCGGCCTCGGGTCGCTGCGCGCCCAGGCGGTGCAGGCGGATCTCGCCGCCGTCCCGCGAGGTCTCGACGACGAGGACGCGCAGGTCGGGCCGGTGCTGCAGCAGCGGCACGATGTCGGGGAGCGGGCTGTAGGAGACGCCCTCGGGCGCGACCGGCCGACCCGGCAGCACCTCGTTCAGCACGACCCTCCCGTCCACGGCGACCGCGAAGAGGCAGCAGCCGCCCTGGGGGCGCCCGGCCCCCTCGAGCAGAGCGGTGAGGGCCCGGATGTCGGCCTGCGGCGCACCCTGGCGGGCGAGCTCGTCTCCGAGGGACGTGGCGCGCTCGAGCGAGATGTCCGGCGGATCGCCGGAGTCGATCGCGAGGTCGACGTAGAGCTGCGACACGGGCCGGGAGTCGCGGAGGAGCTCGGCCAGGGTCGGGAGAGCGGGGGTGGTGGTCACCATCGGGTCGTCCTTTCCTGTCGTGTCCCGACAGTGTCGGACGGCAGGAGCGGGAGGAGGGACGGGGTTGACTGCTCGCGCGCGCCTCAGAGCAGGCGGCGCGCGGAGGCCCAGGCGGTGAGCTCGTAGCGGGAGGAGAGCTGCAGCTTGCGGAGGACGGCGGAGACGTGGGACTCGACCGTCTTGACCGAGATGAAGAGCTCGGCCGCCGCCTCCTTGTAGGCGTAGCCGCGGGCGATCAGGCGCATCACCTCGCGCTCGCGGGCCGAGAGCCGGTCGAGCTCGTCCACCGACTCCGCCTGCTCGCCCGCCAGCGCCCCGAAGGCGTCGAGCACGAAGCCGGCCAAGCGCGGCGAGAACACGGCGTCCCCGCCCGCCACCGCGAGCACGGCCCGGCTCACCTCGGCTCCGGAGCTGGCCTTGGTGATGTAGCCGCGTGCGCCGGCGCGGATCACGCCGACCACGTCCTCCACAGCGTCCGAGACGCTCAGCGCCAGGAAGCGCGACGACGACCCGGCGCTGCGCCGCAGCACCTCGGCCCCGCCTCCGCCCGCACCGCCCGGCAGGTGCACGTCGAGCAGCACCACCTCGGGCGCGAGCGAGGCGACCAGGCCGACGGCGGAGTCGACGTCGGCCGCCTCCCCGACGACCTCGAGCTCGGGGGCGAGGTCGGCCCGCAGGCCGGAGCGGAAGATGGAGTGGTCGTCGACCAGCAGCACGCGGGTCACCGCTCGACCTCCGCGGGGAGCCGCAGATGCACCTCGGTGCCGGTGCCGCCGACTCCGGGGCGCACGGTCGCGCTGCCGCCCGCGCGCGCCATCCGGCCGATGATCGACTCGCGGATGCCGAGGCGGTCCCCGGGCACCTCGTCGAGGACGACGCCGGGGCCGCGGTCGCGCACGAACACGTCGACGCCCTGCACGGAGGACTCGAGGTACACCGAGACGTCGCCGCCCGCGTGCCGGGCCGCGTTCAGCACGGCCTCGCGGGTCGCGGCGAGGAGCGCGGCGGCGCCGGGGACGGACGCTCCGACGGCCACCACCTCGAGGTGCACGGGGTAGTCGAGCTCGACGGCGGCGGCGATCGCTCGGACCTCGGCGGCCAGGTCGTTGGCGACCGGGACGTCGCGCTCGAACAGCCAGTCGCGCAGCTCCCGCTCCTGGGCGCGGGCGATGCGGGCGACCTCGCTCGAGGCTCCGGCGCGGTTCTGGATGAGCGCGAGGGTCTGCAGCACGGAGTCGTGCAGGTGCGCGGCGATCTCGGCCCGCTGCTCCTCGCGCACGCGGGCGGCCCGCTCGCCCATCAGCTCGGACCAGAGGGTCACCACCCGGGGCGCGGCCAGCACACCGGCGGCGATCAGCAGCACGCCCACGGCGAGCACCGCGTTGAGGGCGCTCGGGCGGCCGGTGAGCACGGCCGCTCCGGCGAGCACCAGCAGCGCGCAGGAGGCGAGGCGCACCGCGGAGCCGTACCGGGCGGGGCGGACGGCGTCGCCGCGGTCGAGCCCGAGGCTCCAGCCGACGGCTCCTCCCGCGAGCAGGCCGACGGCGACGAGCGCGCGCGTGATGTCGGCGTCGTCGCCGCTGTCGACGGTGATCAGCACGGCGAGCGCCGCGACGGCGGCGGCGAGGGTCAGCAGGCCGGCCACGGGAGCGGAGCGGCGGACGGCCGGATCCGCGTCGCGCGAGTCGAGCGGCGCGAGGGGCACCAGGGCCCAGAGCCAGAGGTAGAGGAGCGCGCCGCCCCCGCCGAGCGCGGTCGTGAGGACGGCCAGGAGGCGGGTCCTCCGCACGCTCCAGCCGAGGTGGTCGGCGACCGCGGTGCACACTCCGCCGAGCAGCATCGTCCGCGGCCGCTGCAGCGGGGGGCGGACGGCGGTGCCGGGGACTGTGCTCACCCCTGCATCCAAACAGGTCGGCCGCACGATCGGGGGTGCTCTCGGGGTCGGATCAGGGGTTCCCCCGATGGTCCGGGCCG
>NZ_PSVI01000091.1:0-6529 GCF_002931415.1 Rathayibacter sp. AY1E8 | reverse complement strand
CGGCGATCAGCGGCTTCGAGAGCGGCAGCACGATCTGCAGGAACACCCGCAGGTGGCCGGCGCCGTCGATCCGCGCCGCCTCGATCAGCTCCTCCGTGACGCATCACGAGCACAAGCACGCCGCTACCCGCACCGCCGCCACCCGGCCGTCCTCGGAGGCTAGGCGGGGCGGGGCGCGGCGTCCGCCCGTTGACTTCCCAGGTGCGCGGCCGTGCTCGCGGGTCCGGGGGGGCGCTCGCCGACTCGAGGTCCGTTCTCCTCCGGCTCCTCCTCCGTTCTCCTCCGGCTCCTGCTCCGTTCTCCTCCGGCTCCCGCGACTGTCCAGGAGTCGTCGCACCCGAGCTCGAGTGCGACGACTCCTGCGCACTCGGCGACGACCGCTGGGACGGGCCCGGCGGCTCCACGACCATGCGGAAGCGGCCGTACTGGAGCGCGAGTACGGCGACTTCGGAGGAGTGGCGACCGGCTCGAGTGCGCGGGTCCGCGAGTGCTCAGGAGTTGTCGCAGTCGACGCCGAGTGCGACGACTTCTGGACAGTGGGGGGGAGGGGCTCCGGGTGAGGGCTCGCGAGTGCTCAGGAGTTGTCGCAGTCGAGGCCGAGTGCGACAAGTTCTGGACAGTGGGGGAGGCTCCGGGGTGAGCGCTTGCGAGTGCTCAAGAGTTGTCGCAGTCGACGCCGAGTGCGACAAGTTCTGGACAGTGGGGGGGGAGGGGCTCCGGGTGAGGGCTCGCGAGTGCTCGGGAGTCGTCGCAGTCGCGGCCGAGTGCGACGACTTCTGGACGGTGGGCGGCGTCCGAGCGGCGTCAGGGGCCCCGGCAGCACCCGTCAGGGACCCCGGCGGCACGGATCCGGGGCCCCGGCGGCACGCGTCGCGCCCGGCGCCCGCGACCTAGGGTGAGGGCATGCATCCGCTCGACGCCCAGGACCCGCTCGCGCACTGCCCCGAGCTGTTCGTCCGCACCCCCGAGGTCCGCTCCTACCTCGACGGCAACTCGCTCGGCCGGCCGCTGCGCGCGAGCGTCGCCCGGCTCGCGCGGTTCGCGGAGGAGGAGTGGGGCGGCCGCCTCATCCGCGGCTGGGAGGAGGGCTGGCTCGACATGCCGCTCGAGGTCGGCGACGCCCTCGGCTCCGCGGTGCTGGGAGCCGCGGCCGGGCAGACGGTCGTCGCCGACTCCACGACCGTCCTGCTCTACAAGCTCACCCGCGCGGCGATCGCCCGCCAGGCGGAGCAGGGGCGCGACGAGATCGTCGTGGACACCGACAACTTCCCCACCGACCGGTACGTGCTGGAGGGCATCGCGGCCGAGACCGGCAGCACGCTCCGCTGGATCGACTCCGACCCCGGGAGCGGCGTCGGCCCCGACGACCTCGCCCCGGTGCTCGGCGAGCGGACGGCGCTGGTGCTGCTCAGCCACGTCGCGTACCGCTCGGGGTTCCTCGCCGACGCCGCGGCGATCACCGCCCAGGCGCACGAGGCCGGCGCGCTCGTGCTCTGGGACGCCTCCCACTCCGTCGGCTCGGTGCCGCTCGAGCTCGACGAGTGGGGCGCGGACCTCGCGGTCGGCTGCTCCTACAAGTACTTGAACGGAGGCCCGGGGGCGCCCGCGTGGGCGTACGTCGCCTCCCGGCACGAGGGCTCGCTCGCGCAGCCGGTGCAGGGCTGGATGGGCGTCGCCGACATGTTCGAGATGGGACCCGGCTACCGTCCGGCCGAGGGGATGCGGCGCTTCCTCAGCGGGACTCCGCCGATCACGGGGATGCTCGCGATGCAGGACATGATCGCGCTGATCGCCTCGGTGGGCATGCCCGCGGTGCGCGCGAAGTCGGAGGCGATGACGGCGTACGCGCTGGAGCTGGCCGACGCGTGGCTGGTGCCGCGCGGGGTGCGGGTGGCGACTCCGCTCGACCCCGCCCGGCGCGGCTCGCACGTGACGATCGCGCACGAGTCGTTCGCCGGCCTGGTCCCGCGGCTGCAGGCGGAGGGGATCGTGCCGGACTTCCGCCGACCCGACGGCATCCGGATCGGCCTCTCGCCGCTGTCGACCACCTTCGCCGAGCTGGAGCTGGGCATGGCGGCCGTCCGGGACGCGCTGGACTGAGCGGGCCGGGGCGGGGGTTCGGCGGGGCGGCTGTCCCCGGCCCCGCCCCCATCCTCACCGCGCGTCACGCGTCCGGCGGGTGCTCTCCTTCTGCAGGGCCTCGACGAGCTCGGCCTTCGTCATGCGCGAGCGGCCGGAGACGTCCAGGCGCTTGGCGAGGTCCATCAGGTGCGCCTTGGTCGCGTTCGCGTCCACTCCGCCCGCCGTCTCGCCCCCGGGGGAGCGGCCGTGGCCCTCGGCGCGGGAGTCGGAGGGGCCGCTCTCGGCCTTGCGCTCCCAATGGTCGCCGACCTTCTCGTACTCGTGCTTCAGCGCGGCGAAGGCCGTGCGGTGGGCGCGCTCACCGTCGCCGTAGCTGTCGACGGCCGAGTCGTGCGCGGCCGACCAGAGCTTCTGCGCGTGCTCGTCGGAGCGCTCGATGGTGGACGGGATCTGTTCCTCGCGGGGCATGGCGGCCTCCCTCTCGTCCTCCGACGCTACGTCGGGTCGGAGGCGCCGGTCACCCCGTTGACGAGCGCTCGGCGGGCGCCTCCGTCCCCGGAGCGCACTCGGGAGGCCGCTGCCGGTGTTCTCACCGGGCCGACGCCGATGATGGGGCGATGTTCATCCCGACCAGAGCCGCCGGTCTCGAGGCGCTCGACGACTTCGTCGCCCGCGCGGGCTCCGCCTACGCCCGCGACCGCAACCACGACCTCGGACCGTCCCGGGACAACGTCTCCGGACTCTCGCCCTACCTCCGCCACCGCCTCGTCACCGAGCGGGAGGTCGTCGCCGCGGTCCTCGCGCGGCACCGTCTGACCGCCGCGGAGAAGTTCGTCCAGGAGGTGTTCTGGCGCACGTACTGGAAGGGCTGGCTCGAGCAGAACCCGGATGTCTGGCGCCGCTACCGCCGCGAGGTGGCGGACTCCTCCGCGGGCGATCCTCCGCCCGGGTACCTCGACGCGATCGGTGGACGCAGCGGCATCGACGCGATGGACGCGTGGGTGAGCGAGCTCGTCGAGACCGGGTACCTCCACAACCACACCCGCATGTGGTTCGCGAGCATCTGGATCTTCACCCTCGGACTGCCCTGGCAGCTCGGCGCCGACTTCTTCTACCGGCACCTGCTCGACGGCGACGCCGCGTCCAACACCCTGTCGTGGCGATGGGTCGCCGGCCTGCAGACTCCGGGCAAGACCTACCTCGCCTCCGCGTCCAACATCGCGCGCTACACGGAGGGGCGCTTCTCGCCGAGCGGCCTCGCCACCACGGCCCCCGCGCTCACCGAGGAGCCCTTCCCGCCGCGGGCACCGCTCGAGCAGGACGACGTCGTGGGGACCGTCGGCGCCCGCCCCGTCCTCCTGCTGCACGAGGAGGACCTCGAGGCGGAGAGCCTGCTCGCCGAGCAGCCGGGTCTGGCCGAGCGCCTCGTGGCGTGCGCCGTCGCCGGGGACGCGGGCGGGCGCTCGCCGTCCGGAGTCTCCGACGCGGTCGCCGCCTTCACCGCCGCGGCGCTCGCCGACGCCGCCGAGCGCACCTCCGACTCCAGCGGTCGGCCGGCGAGGGTGCTGGCGGACGCGCGTGCCGCGACGGTCGTCGACTGGGCGGTCTCCGAGCGGATCGACACCGTGGTCGTTCCGTACGCGCCGGTCGGGCCCGTCGGCGAGCGGGTGGAGGCGCTCCGCTCGGCTCTCGCCGACGAGGGGGTCGCGCTCGTCACCGTGCGCCGCCGCTGGGACGGTGCGGCGTGGCCGTCGGCGTCGCGGGGGTTCTTCCCGTTCCGGAAGCGGATCCCGGCGCTGGTGCGCGACCTCGTCGAGCCCGCCGACGCGGCCCGCCTGTTCTGAGTGGCGTCCTGTGAGCCGCGTCCTGTGACCCGCGTCCTGTGACCCGCGTCCTGTAGGCCGCGTCCCGCGTCCCGCGTCCCGCGTCCCGCATCCCGCATCCCGCATCCCGCGAGCCGCGTCCCGCGAGCCGTGTCCTGTGAGCCCCGTCCCGCGACCCACGTCCTGTGAGCCCCGTCCCGCGGAACCTGCCTGGTCCCGCGGGGCGGGTGCCGCTCAGCCGAGCAGGCGGTCGCGGAGGAAGTCGCTCGCGAAGCGGCCCGAGGGGTCCCACTCGGAGCGGAGGGTGCGCCACTCCTCGAGGTGCGGGTAGAGCGGCGCGATCTCGTCGGCTCCGGCGAGGAAGTGCTTGCCCCAGTGCGGCCGGGCGCCGAGCGGCAGCAGCGCGCCCTCGACGGCGGGGAGCACGGCGTCGACGCCGGCGCGGTCCTTCTTGAAGGTGAAGTGCACGCCGACGCTGTCGCGGCCCCCGGCGGGGGAGAGCCACTGGTCGTCGCCCGCCATGGTCCGCAGCTCCGTGATGAGCAGGACGTCGTCGATCCGCTCGCCGATCGCGCGCAGCGCCACGATCGCCTCGCGGACGTTCGCGCGCGGCACCATGTACTCGCTCTGGATCTCGTCGCCCGCGCTCGGCTCGCGGTCGAGGCGGAAGTGCGGCAGGCGCTCGGACCACGGTCCGACGGAGCCGCCGAACGGGTTCAGGTTGGAGTCGACACCCTCCGAGACGGCGAAGAGGCTCGCGGAGGCGGCGACCGCGCCCAGGTGCGTCGCGTCGACGTCGGCGACGGATCCCGCCGCCACCTTGGTCTTCAGCCACAGCTGCTCCACCGTCGGCGAGGACCAGTGGGTCATGAGGCTGACGCTGTAGGCGGAGGAGGTGATCGCATCGAAGTCGTCGAGCACGCGCTCCCAGGGCAGGTCGACGAACGCGTCCTGGCGGACGTCGAAGGTCGGCTGGATGTCGAGGGTCACGCGGGTGACGATGCCGAAGGCGCCGAGGCCGACGACGACGCCCTCGAAGCCCGGCTCCCCGCGGCGGATCGTGCGCAGCGAGCCGTCGGCGGTGACGAGCTCGAGCGCCGAGACGGCGGAGGAGAGGTTCGCGTTGCGGTCGCCCGAGCCGTGGGTGCCGGTCGCGATGGCGCCGGCGACCGAGATGTGCGGGAGAGAGCCCATGTTGTGCAGGGCGTAGCCGTTGCTGTGCAGGTGTGCGGCGACGACGCCGTAGCGGGTGGCGCCGCCGACGGTGACGGTGCTCGCCTCGGCGTCGATCACGGGGTCGGAGGCGAGGCGCCCCAGGTGCAGCAGTGCGCCGGGGGTGTCGGGCAGGGAGTTGAAGGAGTGGCGGCTGCCGAGGGCGCGGACGCGCTCGTTCTCGCGGACGAGGCGCTGCACCTCCTCGACGGACTCCGGCTCGATGATGGCGGCGGCGCGGTACTCGTAGGTGCCCGCCCAGTTGCTCCGTGAGGTCATGGGTCCATTCTGCCGGGTGCGCGGGGGATTTGTTGTTGATTGCAACGAATGGCATGGTAACGCACGGGACGCGGCAGGACGGAACGGCGTGGATTTTGTTCGGGGCGCACTCCGGGCCCCTGACGGGGAGGGCGGCGATGACCGCGCGCAGACGATCCCGCTCCGACCTGTTCCGGATGTGCGTGAGCCTCCTGGTCACGATCGTGGTGGTGCTGCTCGTCCTGGCGACGGGGACACCCGCTCCGGGCGACGAGGCCGTCGATACGACGGCGACCCTCGTTCCGGTCTCTCTGCTCGGCCGGCCGCTCTCCACCGCCCTCTCCGTGGGCTGGAGCGCCGCCTCGTACTCGCGCCTCGACGAGCAGGCGCTGCGGAGCGCCGCCTCCTCCTCGCGCCTCGACGAGCAGGCGCGGCGGAGCACCGCCGAGGAGGAGGCGCGCGGCGAGCGGCGCCTACTCTCGCGGATGCTGGGGGCGACCGGGGCGACCAGCACGACGCTGTCGGCGGCGGTGCCGGCGGCGGTGCCGGCGATCGTGGTCACGGTGGCGATCGCGCAGAGGACGGAGTTCCGCAGCGAGCCCCTCTCCCTCGCCGCCGCCCTGCTCGCCGTCGCGAGCTCGTGGGTGCTGATGGTCTTCTCGTTCGCGAAGGCCTGCCTGCGCCTCGAGTCGCGGTTGCCCGGCGGTCGCAGGTGCGCTTCGCCTTCGAGGAGGCGCCGCACCTCAGCGACTATGCGACAGTTGCGCTCCTGCTGTCCACGATGGCGGCCACGGTCTCGGCCGAGATCCGCTCGAGAGAGGGCTGGCGCCTGGTGCGCGCGAACGTCGTCATCGCGTCCGCCTTCGACTCGGTCATCATCGCGATGACGGTGTCACTGCTGTTCGGCGGACTCACGGCCTGAGACGGCGGGAGCGGAGCGTCAGGCGGAGCCGGGGGCGGTGCCGGCGATCGTGGTCACGGTGGCGATCGCGCAGAGGACGGAGTTCCGCAGCGAGCCCCTCTCCCTCGCCGCCGCCCTGCTCGCCGTCGCGAGCTCGTGGGTGCTGATGGTCTTCTCGTTCGCGCGCACCAGGCGCCAGCCCTCTCTCGAGCGGATCTCGGCCGAGACCGTGGCCGCCATCGTGGACAGCAGG
>NZ_PSVI01000090.1:0-6565 GCF_002931415.1 Rathayibacter sp. AY1E8 | reverse complement strand
GGGGTCGTCGCGGCGGGTGTAGACGACGACGCGGTGGCCGCGGCGGGCGAGCGCGTCGGCGAGCGCCGCCACGTGGACGTTCTGACCGCCGGCGTCGACGCCGCCGAGGGTCGCCAGCGGGCTCGCGTGCTCCGAGACCATGGCGATCGTCAGCGCGGGCGCGGCGGAGAGGTGCTGCTTCATCGGGTGCTCCCTTCCAGAGCGGGCTCCGGCGACCGGCGTCCGGGGAGGTCGGCGAGGACCTCGTCCCAGTCGCGGTGGAACCGGGCGAGGCCGTAGCGCGCGAGCGCGGCCTCGCGGGCGACGGCGCCGGCGCGGGCGGCCCGGTCCGGGTCCTCGACGAGCGCCCGGGCCGAGGCGACGAGGGCGTCGAGGTCGTTCGAGATCGCTCCGGCCTCGGGCGGGACGGCGCGCCCCGCCTCCGTCACGTCGAGCGCGACGACGGGCATCCCGAGGTGCATCGCCTCCAGCAGTGCGAGGCCGAGGGAGGTCCATCGGAACGGGTGCAGGTAGACCCGGCGGCGGGCCAGGGCCCCGTGCATCGCCTGCGTGCGGACGTCGCCGAGGACCGTCACGTCCTCCAGGCCCGGCAGCTCGGCGAGCCGGTCGGTCTTCATCCCGAAGACGTCCAGCGGAGCGACGGCGCCGAAGCGGGGGAGCAGGTCGGTCCCCGCGACCCGGCCCCGGCGGACGGGCTCGTTGACGACCACGCCGAAGTGCGGCAGCTCGCCGGTGTAGAGAGGGCCCGGGTCGTGGATCCCGTGCTCGATCACCGTCGTCCGCGTCGATCCGGTGTCCCACATCAGGGCGTTGAAGTGGGTGACGTGGACGATCAGCAGGTCGTCGCGGTCGGCGAACGGGTGGCGGTTGTCCGGCACGTCCCCGCGGGGGGTGTTGTGCTCCACGTAGACGGCGGGCACGTCGCGGCCGAGGCGTCGCCCGAGCAGGCGCTCGGCCTCGGCGAGCTCCTCGGGCCTCTGGAGGAGGACCGCGTCGACGTCGGCGTCGTGCAGCTCCTCGGGGGCGATCTCGACGGCGCTCGGCCAGTCGCGGCCGCCGGTGCCCAGGCCCCAGCCGTCGCGGGCCGGAGTCGTGGGGAGCAGGTAGGTATGGGCGCCGCGGACGAAGGCGTCCGCCCAGCCGCCGTGCACGTGCCAGAGCAGGATCCTCATGCGATGGCCTCTCTCGGGGAAGTCGTGGGTCGGAGTCGGAGGGCGGCGGCGACCGCCTCCTCGGCGCTCACCCCCGCGAGGCAGGGATGGCCGGGGACGGGGCACACGCGGGCGCGCGAGCCGGCGCAGGGCGCCTCCTGGTCGCCGAGCAGCGCGACCGGGACGCCGTAGGGCGCCCAGCGCACGGCCGGGACGACCGGCGCGAAGAGGCTGACCACGGGGGTGCCGACCGCGGCGGCGAGGTGCGCGGGGCCGGTGTTGCCGCAGATCACGACGTCGGCGCCGGCCAGCACCTCGGCGGCGCCGGCGAAGTCCGTCGCCCCGCCGAGGTCGATGCCGCGGGAGCCCGCGACCTCGGCCGTGAGGGAGCGCTCGCCCGGGCCGCCGGTGACGACGACAGCGAGGCCCGCGTCCGCCAGCAGCTCGACGGCGCGGGCCGCGTTCGCCGCCGGCCAGGCGCGGGCGGGGACGGCTGCCCCGGGGTGCACGACCGCGTAGGGGCCGATCCCCTCGAGAGCGGCGGGCAGCACGCCCTCGCGGCGCACGCGGAGCCGTCCGTCGTCGCCGGCGGGCAGCGCGAAGCCGGCCGCCGCCGCGATCGCGAGCGCGCGCTCCGGCTCCGGCTGGTCCTCCTCGAGGGTCTCGCCCGGGACGAGGCGCACATCGAGCAGGGCGCCCGCGAAGTCGACCGAGGCGCCCGTGATGCGGGCGACACCGGCGAGGCGGAGCAGCAGGGCCAGCGGCAGCGGCGACTGGTGGAAGGAGGTGAGGACCACGGCCTCGTCCGGCGCGAACTCCTCGACGATCGCGCGCAGCTCGTCGACGAGCTCGCCGTCGACGGGGCGGGAGGCGTCGCCGATCCACGGGCACCACCAGGTGCGGACGGAGGAGGGACCCGGCAGCAGCGCGGCCGCGGGCGCCCCCTGCGGACCGCTCAGCAGCAGCACCTCGGCGTCGGCCGCGATCGCGCGGACGGCGGGTCCGCACAGCAGGACGTCTCCCGCGCTGTCCAGGCGGGCGACGAGCACGCGGCGGCTCACTCGGCGTCCTCGTCGGGCTGCATCGCGAGCAGCAGCTCGACCGCCTCGAGGAGCGTCGCCGCCTGCAGCGGGGCGGCGTCCACCTCCTCGGCGCGGGTGATCGGAGTCGGAACCAGCACTCCACGGGCGCCGGCCGCGGCGGCGGCGCCGACGTCGGCCCCGATGTCGCCGATCACGGCGAGGGACCGTGCCGGCAGTCCCAGCTGCTCGGCGGCGCCGAGCACCATGCCGGGCCGGGGTTTCCGGCAGGAGCAGCCGTCCTCCGGGCCGTGCGGGCAGAGCATCCACACGTCGAAGCCGCCGAAGAGCTCGTCCACGCGCCGGTTCACCGCGTCGGCCTGGCCGCGGTCGATGATCCCGCGGGCGATCCCGGACTGGTTGGTGACCACGCCCACGGCCAGCCCCGCCTCGCGCGCCCGCTCGACCGCCGCGAGGGCGGTGGGCATCGGGGAGACCTGCGCCGGGTCGCCGTTGTAGGGCACGTCGACCACGAGCGTCGCATCGCGGTCGAAGAGGATCCCCCGCAGGCGCGGGGCCCTCGCGCGCTCGTCGGCGCTCCGGGAGGAGGAGTCGTTCACCTTCTCCTCGTACCCCTCGACCGGGGATGTAAACCCCCTTCCGGGGAAGTCGGTCCCTCCGGGCGCGTCGCTCGCATCTGCGGGCGGCGCGTCTGAGGTGCGCGCATCGGGGTACGGGGACTCCGACAGGAAGGAGACGCCGTGCGCGCTCTCACCGCCCCGGACGGGACTCCGGAGATCCTCGCGCTGCGCGCCCTCAAGCTCGGCGACCTGCTCGTCGCCGTCCCGGCGCTCAAGGCCCTGCGCCGAGGCTTCCCGGACCACCGGCTGATCATGGCGACCACGCCCTGGCTCGAACCGATCGTCGACCTGGTCGAGGGCCTGGACGCGCTCGTGCCCACCCTCCGCGGACTCGACGACCCGCTGCCGATGGCCGCCGGCCGGGTCGAGCTCGGCGTGAACCTCCACGGCAACGGCCCGGAGTCGCGGCTGCGGCTGCGCGAGATCGCGCCCGAGCGCACGCTCGAGTTCCGCGTCCCGGCGCTGGACCCGGGCGCGGGCCCGGAGGACCCGCGGCCGCTCTGGATCGACGGCGAGCTCGAGCGCGCCCGCTGGGCCCGCCTGGTGAACTCGATCGGTCTCGACGCCGACCCCGAGGACGTCGCGATCGCCGTCCCCGAGGAGCCCGCCTCGGCCCCCGGAGCCGCCGTCGTGCACATCGGGGCCTTCTACGGCTCTCGCGAGTGGCCGGAGGAGCGCTTCGCCGCGGTGGCCCGCTCCCTCACCGCCGAGGGGCACCGCGTCGTCTACACCGGGGGCGCGAACGAGGCCGACCGCGCCCGCCGCGTCGCCGAGCTCGCCGGCACGGGCGCGGTGCTGGCGGGGGAGCTCGCGCTCAGCGGGTTCGCCGCGGTCGTCGCGGCCGCCGAGGTCGTGGTGACCGTCGACACCGGAGCCGCGCACCTCGCCTCCGCGTACGGCGTCCCCTCGGTCGTGATCTTCGGTCCGGCACCGCCCGAGGCCTGGGGCCCTCCGGCCTCGGGGCCGCACGTCGTGCTGACCGACGCCTCCCTCCGCCGCGGCGACGTCTTCTCCGCCGAGCCGGACCCGGCGCTGCTCGCGGTCCAGGTCGACGACGTCCTCGCCGCCCTCTCGTCGCTCCCGTCGCGTGCCGAGGCCCACCTCAGGCGGACTTCAGCCGCGTCGCCGGTCGGACCGGAGTGACCGTGGCCACGCGGGCCCGGGGAGCGCGCGGCTGATGGCTGCGCGAGGGGGCGCCGAGCCTGTCGGCGAGCTGCGCGAGGATCCGCCGCTGCAGGCGCGAGACCTGCATCTGCGTCGTCCCCAGGGCGTCGGCGATCTGCTGCTGGGTCCGCTCCTCGACGAAGCGCATCCGCAGGAGCTCGCGCTGGCCCTCCTCGAGCTCGGCGAGGGCCTCGGCGAGCCCGTGCCGCCGGTCGATCTCGAGCAGCCGGTCGTCCTCGCCGCCGAGGGTGTCGCCCAGGCCGACGCCGCCCTCGCCCACGGTCTCGTCGAGGGAGAGCGGATGCCCCGCGAGGCGCGCGTCGGCCACCTCCGCCGCGTCCACTCCGAGGCGGCGGGCGATCTCCTGGTCGGTGGGGTGACGGCCGAGCTCCTGCGCGAGCTCGTCGGCGACGACGGCGGAGCGGCGGTGCAGCTCCTGCACGCCGCGCGGCGGCCGGATCATCCAGCCGAGGTCGCGGAGGTGGCGCTTGAGCTCGCCGGTGATCGTGGGGACGGCGAACGCGGCGAAGCTGTCGCCGCGCTCGGGAGTGAAGCGGCGGGCGGCCTTCACGAGGCCCACGTAGGCGACCTGGCGCAGATCCGCCCAGTCGCCTCCGCTCCTGGAGACCCGGCGGGCCATGGCCTCGGCCAGGCCCAGGTGGTCGAGCACGATGCGCTCGCGGATGCGCGCGCCCTCGGCGGCCTCCGCGCTCACCGCGGCCTGGAAGAGCGAGAGCGTGCGGGCGTCCTTCTCCTCCCGTGCCGCCTCGGTGAGGGCGCTCGGGCGGTCGGTGCGGGGGTCGAGATCGATCGTGCTCATCAGTGCTCCTTCCGGGCACGCTCGCGCGGAGGCCCGGCGCGGCCTGCGGTGCGGCGCTCGGGCCCTCTCGACGAGAGGCCCGGGGTCAGCGCACCACTGCTCCTGCTCGCTCGGGGAGTCCGTTGACTCGGAGCAGTGCTGTCCGGTAGAAGCAGTCGCCGCGAGGCGCGCACCGTGCCCGGGGCGGAGGCGCCACGGCCCCCGCGATCCCGGGCGCCGCACCGGCTCCCGCCGGTAGGATCGGCCTCGTATGTCTGAGCTCACCCCGCCCCTGGAAAGCGCGCCGGACGCGCACCCGTTCACGACCGCGACCGGGAGCGACGTCCGCGTCCGCTTCTGCCCCTCGCCGACCGGGACCCCGCACGTCGGCCTCATCCGCACCGCCCTGTTCAACTGGGCGTACGCGCGCCACACCGGCGGCACGTTCGTCTTCCGCATCGAGGACACGGACGCCGCCCGCGACAGCGAGGAGAGCGTGGAGCAGATCCTCGACGCGCTGCGCTGGCTGAAGCTCGACTGGGACGAGGGCGTCGGAGTCGGCGGCCCGCACGGCCCGTACCGGCAGTCCGAGCGCACCGATGTCTACCTCGACGTGATCGCGCGCCTGACGGCCTCGGGGCACCTCTATGAGAGCTACTCCACGGCCGAGGAGATCGACGCGCGCAACGAGGCGGCCGGCCGCGCGAAGCAGCACGGGTACGACAACCACGACCGCGATCTCACCGAGGAGGAGCGCGCCGCCTTCCGCGCCGAGGGCCGCGCCCCGGCGCTGCGCCTGCGCGTGCCGGACGCCGACCTGTCCTTCGACGACCTGGTCCGCGGCCCGATCACGTTCCCCGCGGGCTCCTTCAGCGACTTCGTCGTGGTGCGCCCCAACGGCCAGCCGCTCTACACGCTGGTGAACCCGGTCGACGACGCGATCATGCAGATCACCCACGTGCTGCGCGGCGAGGACATCCTCCCCTCGACCGCCCGGCAGATCGCGCTGTACCACGCGCTGATCGACATCGGAGTGACGACCTTCGTCCCGCGCTTCGGGCACCTCCCCTACGTGATGGGCGACGGCAGCAAGAAGCTCTCCAAGCGCGATCCGTCCTCGAACCTCTTCCACCACCGCGACCGCGGCTTCATCCCGGAGGGCCTGGTCAACTACCTCGCCCTGCTCGGCTGGTCGCTCACGCACGACCGCGACGTCTTCTCGATCGACGAGATGGTCGCCGCCTTCGACGTCGCCGACGTGAACCCCAATCCGGCCCGCTTCGACCTCAAGAAGGCCGAGTCGATCAACGGCGACCACATCCGCCTCCTGGCCGTCGACGACTTCACCGAGCGGACGATCCCGTACCTCGTGGCGGCCGGAGTGCTCGCGGGCGAGCCGACCGCCGAGCAGCGCGCGGTGCTCGACGCCGCCGCGCCCCTCGTGCAGGAGCGGATCGGCCTGCTGGGGGAGGCCCCCGGGATGCTCGGGTTCCTCTTCACCTCCTCCGACGCGCTCGAGTACGACGAGGACGCGCTGAAGGGCCTGCCCGCGAACGCCGGCGAGGTGCTCGCCGCCTCGATCGGCGCTCTCGAGCTCGTCCCCGCGTCCGAGTGGCTGACGGCCTCGATCCAGGAGGCGCTCGCCTCCGCGCTGATCGAGGGCCTCGGCCTCAAGCCCCGCATCGCCTACGGGCCGCTGCGCACCGCGGTCTCCGGGCGCCGCGTCTCGCCGCCGCTGTTCGAGTCGATGGAGATCCTCGGCAAGCAGGAGTCGATCGCCCGCCTCGACCG
>NZ_PSVI01000009.1:0-80497 GCF_002931415.1 Rathayibacter sp. AY1E8 | reverse complement strand
GGGCCATCTCGTTGCGGATGGTGGCGGCCGACACGCCGAACGCGTGGCGCTCCACGATCGACTTCGAGCCCACCGGCTCCCGCCGGATCCCCCCGGTGCGCCGTGCCCGGCCCACCGACCCACGAACGAAGGACGAAGCCACCTGTGGCCGATCACTACGAAGTGCTGGGCGTCGACCGCGACGCCTCCGCCGACGAGATCAAGAAGGCGTACCGCCGACTCGCCCGCGAGCTGCACCCCGACGTCAACCCGAGCGCGGACGCCTCCGAGCGCTTCAAGCTCGTCACGCACGCCTACGACGTCCTGAGCGACGCCCAGCAGCGGGCGCAGTACGACCGCGGGCCCCAGGAGGGCTTCGGCGGCGGCGGCCAGGGCTTCGGCGGGTTCGGCGACATCTTCGAGACCTTCTTCGGGCAGGGCGCGCAGGGCTCGTCCCGCGGGCCGCGCTCCCGCCGCGAGCGCGGCCAGGACGCCCTGCTGCGCGTGGAGGTCTCGCTCGACGAGGTCATCTTCGGCACCCACCGCGACCTCGAGGTCGACACGGCGGTGCTCTGCGAGACGTGCCAGGGCTCGTGCTGCCAGCCCGGCACCTCGCCGGTGACCTGCGACATCTGCCACGGCTCCGGCCAGATCCAGCGCACGGTCCGCTCGCTCCTGGGCAACGTGATGACGGCGAGCCCCTGCGGCACCTGCCGCGGCTACGGCACCGTCATCGCGACCCCCTGCTCCACCTGCCAGGGCCAGGGACGCGTCCGCGCCCGCCGCACCATCCCCGTCGACGTCCCCGCGGGAGTCGACACGGGCCTGCGCCTGCAGATGCCCGGCAGCGGCGAGGTCGGCCCGGCCGGCGGCCCCAACGGCGACCTGTACCTCGAGATCAAGGTCAAGCACCACGACGTCTTCAGCCGCAACGGCGACGACCTTCTCTGCACCCTCGAGGTGCAGATGACGGACGCGATCCTCGGCTCCACGGCGTCGCTCAAGGCGCTCGACGGCGACATCGAGATCGAGATCAAGCCGGGCACGCAGAGCACCGAGATCGTCACGATCAAGGGACGCGGAGTCACGCGCCTGCGCGGCAGCGGACGCGGCGACCTCCGCATCGGCATCCAGGTCGTCACCCCGACGAAGCTGGGCCACCGCGAGCGGGAGCTGGTCCAGGAGCTCGCGAAGCACTACAAGCCGCAGAAGCCCGCGCTGACCCACTTCCAGCAGGGCCTCTTCTCGAAGCTCCGCGACCGCTTCCTGGGCTGAGCCCGTGGCGCACCACTACATCGACGAGTCGCTGAACTCCGAGGGCTTCGTCGTCGGGGGCCGGCTCGCGCTCACCGGCGCGGAGGCACGGCACGCCGCGACCGTCAGCCGGATCCGCGCGGGCGAGAGCGTCCGGGTCGGCGACGGGCGCGGACTCGTCGCGACCACGGTCGTCGAGAGCGCGGAGCCGGCGCGAGTGGTGCTCGTCGTGGAGTCGGTGCAGGAGTCCCCGGTTCCGTCCCCGCGCCTTGTCCTCGTCCAGGCCCTCGCGAAGGGCGACCGCGACGAGCTCGCCGTGCAGGCGGCGACCGAGCTCGGGGTGGACGAGGTCGTCCCGTGGCAGGCCGCGCGGTCGATCTCGCGGTGGTCGGGCCCGAAGGAGGAGAAGGGGCGCGAGCGCTGGCGCGCCATCGTGCGCGAGGCGAGCAAGCAGTCGCTGCGCCCCCGGGTGCCCGAGGTCGCGCTGCTCGAGCAGGTGCGCGGTCTCGTCGCGCGCGCCGCGACGTCCCGCGTGCTGGTCCTCGAGCCCTCGGCGCAGGCGCGGCTCTCCCAGGTGGTCCCGGACGGACGCGACCTGGTGCTCGTCGTCGGGCCCGAGGGCGGCATCGCTCCGGAGGAGCTGCGGCTGCTCGCGGAGGCGGGCGCCGAGGCCGTCGCGCTCGGCGACTCCGTCCTACGCACCTCGACCGCAGGTCCCGCTGCCATCGCCGTCCTCTCGGCCCGCCTGGGCCGCTGGTGACGCTCCTCCACAGCCGACTCGGGGCTCCGGAGCAGAGTGCCGTGGGCGAACGCGGCGCCCGTCGCGCACGGGCCCCGTTTAAGATGGTTCTATGAGCGAACCCACCGTCTTCACGCGCATCGTCCAGGGCGAGATCCCGGCCGATGTGGTGTTCGAGAACGAGCGCATCCTCGCGATCACCGACATCGAGCCGAAGGCGCCCGTCCACCTCCTCGTCTTCCCGAAGACCCAGGAGCACGCCACGGTCGCCGCCCTCGCCGCCGCCGATCCCGCCCTGCTCGCCGAGATGGTGCAGGTCGCCCAGTCGCTCGCCGACGCCCACAGCAACGGTCAGTTCCGCCTCGTCTTCAACTCCGGCGAAGAGGCGGGCCAGACCGTGTTCCACGTGCACGCCCACGTCCTGGGCGGCCACCAGACGGAAGGCTCCCTTGCCACCGGTTGAGAACACGGGCGCGAGCCCCGACGAGCGTCCCGCCCCCTGCGCGGACGCGTCCGAGACGACGCGGCGCGTCGTCGCCGTCGACGGAGTCGCGATGGTGCGCCTCCTCGGACCCCAGGACCGCCTCATCCGAGCGGTCGAAGGACGATTCCCCGATGTCCGGGTGCACGTGCGCGGCAACGAGGTGACGCTCGACGGCGAGCGCGAGCCCGTCGCCGCGGCGACGCGCCTGGTGGAAGAACTGGTGCGCATGACCGCGAGCGGGCACGATCTCGACCCGGAGGGCGTGCGCGAGTCCGCCCGCATCCTGCAGAACGGCGGGCCGGTGAGCCCGGCCGAGGCGTTCGGCCAGGCCATCCTCACGGCACGCGGACGGAGCGTGAGGCCCAAGACGCTCGGGCAGCGCGAGTACGTCGACGCGGTCGATCAGAACACCATCGTCTTCGGCATCGGCCCGGCCGGAACCGGCAAGACCTACCTGGCGATGGCGAAGGCCGTGCAGTCGCTGCAGCGCAAGGAGGTCGAGCGGATCATCCTGACCCGCCCGGCGGTCGAGGCGGGGGAGCGGCTGGGCTACCTGCCAGGCTCGCTCACCGACAAGATCGACCCGTACCTGCGCCCGCTCTACGACGCGCTGAACGAGATGATGGACCCCGAGATCGTCCCGAAGCTGCTCGCGGCCGGCACGATCGAGGTCGCACCGCTCGCCTACATGCGCGGGCGCACGCTCAACAACTCGTTCGTCGTGCTCGACGAGGCGCAGAACACGACGCCCGAGCAGATGAAGATGTTCCTCACCCGCCTCGGCTTCGGCTCCAAGATGGTCGTCACCGGCGACATCACCCAGGTCGACCTGCCGACCGGCGCGAGCGGACTCCGCCTCGTGACGCGCGTGCTCGACGGCATCGACGACATCCACTTCTCGCGCCTGACCAGCGAGGACGTGGTGCGCCACAGCCTGGTCGGCCGCATCGTGGACGCGTACACCGAGTACGACCAGCAGAAGCAGGCGCAGCACTTCGAGCGCGAGCAGGCCCGGGAGTTCGCGAACCGCGCCGAGCGCCGCGGCCAGGCCGCCCGCCCGCCCGGCGACCGCCAGCCTCCGCGCGGCTGAGCCCGCCCGCCCCTCCCGAACCGAAGGAAGACCCGCCCCCGTGAGCATCGAGATCAACAACGAGTCGAGCGTCCCCGTCGACGAGGCCGCCCTGCTGCGCCTCGCCGGCTACGCGCTCGACTCGCTCCACGTGCACCCCGACGCCGAGCTCGCGATCGTGCTGGTCGACGAGGGCGCGATGGAGCAGCTGCACGTGCAGTGGATGGACGAGCCGGGGCCGACCGACGTGCTCAGCTTCCCGATGGACGAGCTGCGTCCCGGGACCGAGGACGAGCAGACCCCCGCGGGGCTCCTCGGCGACATCGTGCTCTGCCCGCAGGTCGCGCAGTCCCAGGCCGAGTCGGCCGGCCACTCCGTGCTCGACGAGCTGCAGCTGCTGACCGCCCACGGGCTCCTGCACCTGCTCGGCTTCGATCACGCCGAGCCGGAGGAGGAGCGCGAGATGTTCGGCATCCAGCGCGACATCCTGGTCGGCTTCCACATCAGCGAGCGACGCCGCTAGAGCGCGCCGTGCCCACTCTCCAGCTCCTCATCGCCGCCCTCGCGCTCGTCGCCGTCGGCGGCTGGTTCGCCGCGACCGACGCCGCCCTCGGCGTCCTCTCGCGCAGCGACCTGCTCGACATGGCCCAGCACTCCCGCAGCGCCCGCGCTCTCCGCGCGATCGCGGGCGACATGAGCGCCCACGTCAACGTCGTCAACTTCTCACGGATCGCGGCCGAGACGACGGCCGCGGTGTTCGTCACCACGGTGCTGGTCGTCGAGGTCCCGCAGCTCTGGCTCGCGCTCCTGCTGGCGGTCCTGATCATGGCGGCGGTCTCGTTCGTCCTGGTCGGCTCCAGCCCCCGCAGCGTCGGGCGCGCCAACGCCCGCGCGGTCCTGTCCACCAGCGCCTCGCTCGTGCACGTGCTCCGGCTCGCGCTGGGTCCGGTCGCGCACGGGCTCGTGGCCCTCGGCAACCGGGTGACGCCGGGGACCGGGCGCTCGGCGGGGTTCTCCTCCGAGGAGCAGCTGCTCAGCATGGTCGACGAGGCGACCGAGCAGGACGTGCTCGAGCAGGACGACCGCGAGCTGATCCACTCGATCTTCGAGTTCAACGACACCTTCGTCCGCGAGGTGATGGTGCCCCGCACCGACATGGTGACGATCGAGGCGACCTCCTCCGTCGGCGCCGGCATGGGGCTCCTGCTGAGCCGCGGCATCTCCCGGCTCCCCGTCATCGGCGACGGCGTCGACGACGTCCTCGGCGTGCTCTACCTGCGCGACGTGGCCCGGCACACCTACGAGCGGCCGGACGACGACGACACGGTCGCCGATCTCGCGCGCCCCGCGCTGTTCGTGCCCGAGTCGAAGAAGGCCGACGAGCTGCTCCGCCAGATGCAGCTCGAGTCCAACCACCTCGCGATGGTGGTCGACGAGTACGGCGGCATCGCGGGCCTGGTGACGCTGGAGGACCTGATCGAGGAGCTCGTCGGCGACATCTCCGACGAGTACGACCGCGAGGTCGACCTCTTCGAGGAGACGGCGCCCGGGGTCTACCGCGTCTCGGCGCGCCTGCCGGTGGACGAGCTCGGCGAGCTGTTCGAGCTCGACCTCGAGGACGACGACGTCGACTCGGTCGGCGGACTGCTGACCAAGGCCTACGGGCGCCTCCCCGAGCGCGGCGCGACGGCGCGGATCGGCGGAGTGCTGCTCGAGGCCGAGCAGGCGGACCCGCGCCGTGGGACCATCTCCACGGTGATCGTCCGCCGCGATCCCGATCTGGACACCGCCGGCGAGCCCGGCACCGGCCCCGTCGCGATCATCGCGGACGGCGGCACCACCACCCCCAGCCCGAGCACGGCTCCCACCCGCGGAGCCACGGGCGATCAGCACGAGGACGCACGATGACCGACACCACTCCCGCCGCCGCTCCCTACCGGGCGGGCTTCGTGTCCTTCGTCGGCCGCCCGAACGTGGGCAAGTCGACGCTCACGAACGCCCTCGTCGGCGAGAAGATCGCCATCACGAGCTCGAAGCCCCAGACCACGCGGCGCGCTATCCGCGGAGTGGTGCACCGCACCGACGGCCAGCTGATCGTCGTCGACACCCCGGGCATCCACCGGCCGCGCACGCTCCTCGGCGAGCGGTTGAACTCGCTCGTCACCTCGACCCTCGGCGACGTCGACGTGATCGGGATGCTGTTCCCCGCGGACGAGCCGATCGGCCCGGGAGACCGCTTCATCAACGAGCAGCTCGACTCCTTCCCGCGCGCCCGGAAGGTCGCGATCGTCTCGAAGGTGGACCTCTCCTCGAAGAAGTCCGTGGCGAAGCAGCTGCTCGCCGTCTCGGAGCTGCGCGAGTGGGACACGATCGTGCCGATCTCGGCCGTGACCGAGGAGCAGCTGGACGTCCTCGCCGTCGAGCTCCTGCGCCTGATGCCGGTCTCGCCCGCCCTCTACCCGGAGGAGGCGGTGACCGACGAGGACCTGTCCTCGCGGATCGCCGAGTTCATCCGCGAGGCCGCCCTCGAGGGCGTCTCGGACGAGCTGCCGCACTCCCTCGCCGTGACGCTCGACGACATGGTCGAGCGCGAGGACGGCTCGCTGATCGACATCTACGCCAACGTCTTCGTGGAGCGCGACAGCCAGAAGGGCATCATCATCGGCAAGGGCGGCCAGCGCCTGCGCGAGGTGGGAGCCGTCTCCCGCGAGCAGATCGAGCGCCTGCTGGGCCGCCGCGTGTTCCTCTCCATCCGGGTGAAGGTCGCCAAGGAGTGGCAGCGCGACCCGAAGCTGCTGGGGCGCCTGGGCTTCTGACGTCGGAGGGACGACGGCGGTCACCCTCCAGGACGACGCCCCCGGGCGCGGGGACCCGTAGCGTGGTCCTCATGCGCGCACTCCTCGACCGACCGGCGGCCCTGCCGATCGCCGGGGCGCTGCTCGCCGCCCTCCATCTGCTGCTCGGGCTCATCGGGGTCACTCCGACCGAGCGGATCGCCGGCGGCCTCGTGCTCGCGCTGGCCCTCGCCGTCGCGGGATTCCTGCCCGCGCTCGCCCCCTCGCTCGTCGCGGTCGGCGCGCTCGCCGACGGAGGCGTCCTGCTCGGCGGCGTCCCCGTCGACGGGGTGCTCGTCGGCCTGGTCGTCCTCTGGCAGACGACCCGCCGGGTGGGCCCCTGGACCCGTGCCCTGGCGCTCGCGGGCGGCCTGATCCTCGCCGGGATCGGCGGCGTCACCGTCGCGCTCGGCCTCTCCGGCCCGCTCGATCCGTCCGGGCTCCCGGCGCGCGTGGAGTTCGTGGTCCTCGCCCTGGTCGCCCTCGCGGTCGCCTCCGTGCTCGGTGCGGCGAAGGTCCTCGTGTACCTCAACGCGCTGCGGGCGCCGGTCCTCGCGGGCGATCGGATCGACGCGCTGCTGACCCGGGTCGCCGGTCCGCAGGACCCCTTCGCGGTGGGGGTCGCCGGTGGTCAGGCGCTGGTGCTCCTCCTCGTCGCCGGCCTCCCGTTCGCCGGGGTGGACGGCGCGATGCAGCTGCTGGTCGCGGGCGTGCTCGCGGTCGCGCTGGTGCTGCACCGGCGGTCCCCGGTCCTCGCCCTCTCGATCGCCTGGGCCGGTGCCGCCCTCCAGATGAGCGCGAGCCTCGCTCCCGGACCCGCGGATCTGGCCATCCTGGCCGTCCTCTTCGGCGCCGGCGCGTCGGAGTCGCGGCGGATGCGGATCGCGGGAGCGGTGTCGGCCGTCCTCGGCGCCGTGGTCGCCGTCGTCTACCTCGTCCTCGTCTTCGACCTCGTCGCGAGCGCCTACGACGGCCTCCTGTCGGCCGGAGCCACCTTCGGCGGGATCCTCGCGACGCTCGGCCTCTCCTGGACCATCGGACTGCTCTCCCGCTCGGTCCGCCGGGCGCGTGAGGGCCAGACCCTGCGCGCGCAGGCCGAGCAGGAGCGCGCCCGGGCGCAGCGCGAGCTCGACACCGTGGAGGAGCGCAACCGGATCGCCCGCGACATGCACGACGTCGTCGCCCACTCCCTCGCCGTCGTGATCGCGCAGGCGGACGGCGCGCGCTACCTCGGCGCCACCAGCCCCGAGCAGACCGACGCCGCGCTGCTGACCATCTCCTCCGTCGCCCGGGACGCCCTCGGCGACGTGCGCGTGCTCCTCGCCCAGCTGCGGCACTCGCAGAGCGACGGCCCGCAGCCCGGCGCGCGCGACCTGCCGGCCCTCCTCGACAGCGTGGGCGGAGCCGGAGCCCCCGTCCGCGCCGAGCTCGCCGTCGACCTGGAGGCGGTGCCGCGCGCCGTCGGTCTGGCCCTGTACCGCATCGCCCAGGAGGCGACCACGAACGCTCTCCGCCACGGCCGCCCGGGCTCGCCGCTCGACATCGCCCTGCGCCAGGACGGCGGCGAGCTCGCCCTGACCGTGCGCAACGCCCGGTGCGCCGACGTCGAGCGCGACTCCCTGCCGGGCGAGGGCCACGGACTGGTCGGCATGCGCGAGCGCGCCGCGCTCGTCGGGGGAGTGCTCGCCGCCGGCCCGGTCGGGGACGACTTCGTCGTCGACGCGCGCCTGCCCTCCTCCCCGTCCCTCGCCCGCACCGCCCTACCCCTCGCCTCCGGAGGCAGCCCCGCATGACCGACACCATCCGCCTCGTCCTCGTCGACGACCAGGCCCTCTTCCGCGCCGGCATCCGCATGCTGCTCGGCTCGCAGCCCGACCTCGAGGTGGTCGGCGAGGCCTCGGACGGGGCGGAGGGCGCGGAGCTGGTCGCGCGGCTGGCCCCCGACGTCGTGCTGATGGACATCCGGATGCCGGGCGTCGACGGGATCGAGTCGACCCGGCGGATCCTCGCGGACGCGCAGGAGCGGCGGGTCCAGCCCCCGCGCATCCTCGTGCTGACGACCTTCGACCTCGACGAGGCGGCCGCGCGCGCCATCCGGGCGGGCGCGAGCGGCTTCCTCCTGAAGGACACGGAGCCCGGCTTCCTCCTCGCCTCCGTCCGCACCGTGCACGCGGGGACCGCCGTGGTCGCCGCCTCCGCGACCCGCGAGCTCTTCGAGCACTTCGGGGCGGCGGGCAGCGGACGCGAGACCCCGCCCGCCTTCGCGACCCTCACCGACCGCGAGCGCGAGATCTTCCACCTGGCCGCGCGGGGGATGAGCAACACCGAGATCGCGCGGGCCGAGTTCCTGAGCGAGGCGACGGTGAAGACGCACATCAGCCGCACCCTCGGCAAGCTCGGCCTGCGCGACCGCGTGCAGCTGGTGGTCTACGCCTACGAGAACGGCCTGGTCTCCTAGCGCGGGACGCCGGGGTGACGCGCCGCGGGGGCGGTGCTACCCTGACCGGGTGCGCTTCGGACAGCTCCTCCTTCTCCGCCGCGACGAGATCTGATCCTCAGGCCATCCTCGTCGCGGAGTCCGTCGTCGGCTGAACCATCCCTCGCCCGCGAGGTCGATCCGCATCCGGATCCCCGCGAGACCGCCCGACCGGCACCGCCCACCAGCGGAGCCGCACGCGAGCGGGATCGGTCACGAGCGAGAACAGACACGTGCGCACCACTGCGCCGGGAGAGCACCTCATGCTGAACAACCAGAAGCCGTCGCCCATGCCGATCGGCAAGTACCGTCCCTTCCACGAGCTGATCGCCGTGGACCTGCCCGACCGCACCTGGCCGTCGAAGCGCATCACGACCGCGCCCCGCTGGTGCGCCGTGGACCTCCGCGACGGCAACCAGGCGCTCATCGACCCGATGAGCCCCGAGCGCAAGCGCATCATGTTCGATCTGCTGGTCCGGATGGGCTACAAGGAGATCGAGGTCGGGTTCCCGAGCGCGAGCCAGACCGACTTCGACTTCGTGCGCAGCCTCATCGAGGAGGGCGCGATCCCCGAGGACGTCACCATCCAGGTGCTGACCCAGGCCCGCGACCACCTGATCGAGCGCACCTACGAGTCGATCCGCGGCGCGCGCCAGGCGATCGTGCACCTCTACAACTCCACGAGCGTGCTGCAGCGCGAGGTCGTGTTCCGCAAGGACCGCCAGGGCATCATCGACATCGCGCTGGCCGGCGCCCGCAAGTGCCGCGAGATGGAGTCGACCGTCCCCGGCACGGCCGTCTACTACGAGTACTCGCCCGAGAGCTACACCGGCACCGAGCTCGACTTCGCCCGCGAGATCTGCGACCGGGTCGTCGAGGTCTTCGAGCCGACTCCCGAGCGCAAGGTCATCCTGAACCTGCCCGCCACCGTCGAGATGGCCACCCCGAACGTCTACGCAGACTCGATCGAGTGGATGAGCCGCAACCTCGCGCAGCGCGAGAACATCGTGCTGTCGCTGCACCCCCACAACGACCGCGGCACGGCCGTGGCGGCGGCCGAGCTGGGCTACCTGGCCGGTGCCGACCGGATCGAGGGCTGCCTCTTCGGCAACGGCGAGCGCACCGGCAACGTCGATCTGGTCGCGCTGGGCGTGAACCTGTTCACCCAGGGGATCGACCCGCAGATCGACTTCAGCGACATGGACGGCATCAAGCGCACCGCGGAGTACTGCAACCAGCTGCCCGTGCCCGAGCGCAGCCCCTGGGCGGGCGACCTGGTCTTCACCGCCTTCAGCGGCTCGCACCAGGACGCCATCAAGAAGGGCTTCGAGGCGATGCACGCCGAGGCCGAGCGGACCGGCCGCAGCGTCGACGAGCTCACCTGGGCCGTGCCCTACCTGCCGGTGGACCCGAAGGACCTGGGCCGCTCCTACGAGGCGGTCATCCGCGTCAACTCGCAGTCCGGCAAGGGCGGAGTCGCGTACCTGCTGAAGACGGACCACGCCCTCGACCTGCCGCGCCGACTGCAGATCGAGTTCTCGGGCGTCGTGCAGGCCAAGACCGACGCCGAGGGCGGCGAGGTCACGAGCGAGCAGATCTGGACGGTGTTCCAGGACGAGTACCTGCCGGCGCCCGCCGAGCGCGCCGACGAGAAGTGGGGCCGCTTCGAGCTGCTGCGCACGAACACGTCGAGCGATCTGGGCGGCAGCATCGCGCTGGACGCGGTCCTCCGGGTGGGCGACGAGCGTGTCTCGGCCAGCTCGCGGGGCAACGGCCCGATCAACGCCTTCGAGGCCGTGCTGGAGCAGCAGGGCGTCGAGGTCCGGGTCCTCGACTACGTCGAGCACGCGCTCAGCGCCGGCGGCGACGCGCTGGCCGCCTCGTACGTCGAGTGCACGGTGAACGGCCGCACCCTGTGGGGCGTGGGCGTGGACGCCGACATCTCGACCGCCTCCCTCAAGGCCATCGTCTCTGCCGTCAACCGCGCCCTGCGCGAGGAGGTCCCGGTCCGCGAGCTGGCCGGCGCCTCCGCCTGATCGGGCCCGATCCCCGCCGGGGGAGCCGTGATGCGTCGCGGCTCCCCCGGCGTTCCCGTGCGCGGACCGCGCGGGACTCCGCTCCCTGCGTCCGGGTCGGCCGCCGCTAGGTCCGGCGGCGCCAGCGCAGGCGCGGCACCCCGCTGAGCGCGCGCTGCTCGGGCAGGCTCCAGCCGTAGCGGACCGCGAGCAGGCGGATGACCGTGGTCACGCCCACCGCGAGCGGCGCGGCGAAGTCGATCGTCACTCCGAAGCGCAGCGCGAGGACCAGGACGCCCGTGCCCACCGAGGCGGCGACCGCGTAGAGCGAGCCGACGTGCATCAGCGCGATCGGCCGGTTCAGCAGGATGTCGCGGACGACGGATCCGCCGACGGCCGAGACGGTGCCGACGAACACGGCCGGCACCTCCGGCACGCCGAGCGACAGGGCCTTCGTGGTGCCGATCGCGCCGAAGAGCCCGAGGGTCAGCGCGTCGAGGGCGGTGATCGTCCCGTCGACCCGGTTCAGCAGGTGCTGGAGCAGCATCCCGAGCAGGGAGGCGGTCACCGCGACGATCAGGTACGCGTCGGTGTGCAGGGCCACCAGGGGCGTCTGGAGCAGCAGATCGCGGAGCACGCCGCCGCCGAGGCCGGTGGCCGTGCCGATGATCGTGACGCCGAGCAGGTCGATCCGGCGGTCGCGGAACTCTCCCGCGAACATCGCGCCCTGGAGGCAGCCGATGGCTATCGCGAGCAGGTCGGCCCAGGCCGGGATCTCGAAGAGGGAGGCTGCCACCCGGACATCGTTCCACGGCGCGGGCCCTGCCCCGGCCGGGCTGCCAGCCGGGTGTCGGGGGTCGGGGGGATAATCGGAGGATGCCCACCTATCGCGACGAAGCCGTGGTGCTCCGCACGCACAAGCTGGGCGAGGCCGACCGCATCGTGACGCTGCTCTCGCGCAGCCACGGCAAGATCCGCGCGGTGGCGAAGGGCGTGCGCAAGACCGGCTCCAAGTTCGGCTCGCGGCTCGAGCCGTTCATGGTCGCCGACCTCCAGCTCTACGAGGGCCGGAGCCTCGACATCGTCACGCAGGCCGAGTCGCTCGGCGCCTACGGTGCGCTGATCGCCGCCGACTACGACAGCTACACGGCGGCGAGCGCGATGGTCGAGACGGCGGACCGCCTCACCGACGCGGACGCCTCCCTGCAGCAGTACCTGCTGCTCGTCGGGGCCCTGCGCTCGCTCTCGAAGCACGAGCACGAGCCGGTGCTGACGCTCGACTCCTACCTCCTGCGGGCGCTCTCGATCGCGGGCTGGGCGCCCAGCTTCGAGGACTGCGCGCGCTGCGGCGCTCCCGGGCCCCGCGGCGCGATCGTGGTGCAGCTCGGAGGCGTCGTCTGCGCCGACTGCACGCCGCCCGGCGCACCGCGGGTCGCTCCGGAGGTCGTGGTCCTGCTGGGCGCACTGCTCACGGGAGACTGGGCCCACGCCGAGACCACCGAGCCGACCACGCGGTCGCGGGCGAGCGGAGTGGTCGCCGCCTACACGCAGTTCCACCTCGAACGCGGTCTGAGATCCCTGGAGCACGTCACCCGATGAAGCCCTTCACCCACAAGGACGCCGAGCCGTACCGCCCCCTCGACTGGACCGGGATCCACCCGCCCGCGATCCCGCGGAAGGCCGTTCCGGGGCACGTCGCCATCGTGATGGACGGGAACGGCCGCTGGGCGAACTCCCGCGGCCTGACTCGGATCGAGGGGCACAAGCGCGGCGAGACGGCGCTGCTGGACGTCGTGGCCGGAGCGATCCAGATCGGCGTGAAGCACCTCAGCGTCTACGCGTTCTCGACCGAGAACTGGAAGCGCTCGCCCGAGGAGGTGCGCTTCCTGATGGGCTTCAACCGCGATGTGCTGCACCGCCGCCGCGATCAGCTCAACGAGTGGGGCGTGCGCATCCGCTGGGCCGGCCGGAAGCCGCGCCTGTGGGCGTCGGTGATCAACGAGCTGCAGTTCGCCGAGCGGATGACCGCGGACAACGACGTGCTCACGCTCACCATGTGCGTCAACTACGGCGGGCGCACCGAGATCGCCGACGCGGTGCAGCGGCTCGCCGCCGAGGTCCAGGCGGGGCGGCTCAAGCCCTCCGGCATCTCCGAGAAGACGATCGCCAAGGCGCTCTACGTGCCCGAGATGCCGGACGTCGACCTCTTCGTGCGCTCCTCCGGCGAGCAGCGCACCAGCAACTTCCTGCTCTGGCAGAGCGCCTACGCCGAGATGGTGTTCCTCGACCGGCTCTGGCCGGACTTCACGCGGACCGACCTCTGGGACGCGATCGAGCACTACTCCGGCCGCTCCCGCCGCTTCGGCGGCGCGGTCGACGTGCCGGGGGCCTCCTCGTGATCCGGGCCGGAATCGTCGGCTTCGGGCTCGCGGGCAGCGTCTTCCACGGTCCGTTCCTCGCGGCGGATCCCGCTTTCGAGGTCGTCGCCGTCTCCACCCGCGACGCCGGTCGGAGGGCCGCGGCCTCCGCCGCGCATCCCGAGGCCCGGATCGTGCCCGACCTCGACGCGGTGCTCGCCGAGCGGCCGGAGCTGGTCGTGCTCGCCTCGCCGCCGTCGGTGCACCGGGAGCAGGCCGTCCGAGTGCTCGAGGCCGGAGTCGCCGTCGTGATCGACAAGCCCTTCGCACCGAGCGCGGCCGACGCGGACGCGATCATCGCCGCCTCCGAGCGGAGCGGTGCGCCCGTCTTCGTCTTCCAGAACCGGCGCTGGGACGCCGATCTGCTCACCCTCCGCCGCCTCCTGGGCGAAGGGGTCCTCGGCGAGGTCCTCCGCTTCGAGTCGACCTTCGAGCGCTGGAGCGCGCCGAAGACGGGCCGGTGGCAGAGCGAGACGGGTCCGGCCGAGGGTGGCGGGATCCTCTTCGATCTCGGCAGCCACCTGGTCGACCAGGCGCTGCTGCTGTTCGGCCCGGCGGTCGTCACAGCGGCCGAGACCCGAACCGTCCACGAGGGTTCGGCGAGCGAGGACGACGCGTTCGTCTCGCTCCTGCATCACAGCGGCGTCCGCTCCCACCTCACCATGAGCCGCGTCGCCCGGGCGACCGGCCCCCGCTTCCGCGTGCTCGGCACCCGCGCCGCCTTCAGCGTCGACGGTCTCGATCCGCAGGAGACCGCGCTCCGCACCGGCGGCGCCCGACCGGACGACGACGGCTTCGGCGAGGTCGCGCCGGAGGGATGGGGCGTCCTCGTCGACGACTCCGGCGCACACCCCGTGCCGAGTGAGCGGGGACGATACGCCGCGTTCCTCGAGCAGGTCGCGCGGTTCCTCCAGGACGGCGCTCCCTCGCCGGTCGACGTCCGCGAGGCCCGCGAGGTCGTCGCCGTGCTCGAGCAGGCGCACGCCCTCGCCGCCCGCTGACCGGGCCCGCCGCCGGCGCGCCCGGTCGCTCCCCGGTCTTGGCGATCCGGCTCCGGAGCGTCATCCTCGAGAGGTGAGCACCGCACTGCCGAACTCCGCCGACCTGCGCGCGCGCTTCGCCGGTGCCCGCGGCTACCACAACGCCTGCACCCTCGGCCTGCCGCCGCGGCAGACCGTCGAGGCGCTGCGGGCGGACCTCGACGGCTGGTCGTCCGGGGAGAGCACGGCCGCCGCCTACGGCGCTGTCGCCGAGCGCGCGCGTGCCTCGTTCGCCGCGATCGCCGGCGTCCCGGTCGACCGTGTCGCGATCGGCTCGCAGACCTCCGCCATGGCCGCCGTGCTCGCCGCCTCGCTGCCCGACGGGGCCCGCGTGCTCTGCGTGGACGGCGACTTCTCCTCCATCGTGTTCCCCTTCCTCGCCCAGGCGCACCGCGGAGTGACCGTGCGCTCCGTCGCGCTCGAGGCGCTGTCCGACTCCGTCGAGGACGGGGACGACCTCGTCGTCTTCTCCGCCGTGCAGTCCAGCAGCGGAGCGCTCACCGATCTCGACGCCGTCCTCGAGGCGGCCGCGCGCCACCGAGTGCGGACCGCGTGCGACCTGACGCAGGCGGCCGGCGTCCTGCCGGTCGACGCCTCCCGCTTCGACGCGACCCTCACCCACGCCTACAAATGGCTGTGCTCGCCGCGCGGAGTGGCGTTCCTCACCGTCTCGCCCGCCTACGCGGCCGAGCTCGTCCCCGTGCAGGCGGGCTGGTACTCGGGGGAGGACGTGTGGTCGTCCTGCTACGGACCGGCCATGCACCTGGCCGAGAACGCCCGCCGCTTCGACGTCTCGCCGGCCTGGCAGGCGTTCGCCGGCGCCGAGGCGTCGCTCGCTCTGTTCCGCTCGCTCGACCTCGACGCGGTCTGGGCGTACGCCTCCGGCCTCGGCGACCTGCTGTGCGAGCGGCTTGACCGGGAGCCTCAGCACCGGGCGCTCGTGTCCTGGCCGGACGAGGGGGGAGCGGACCTGGAGCTGCTGCAGGCTGCGGGTCTGCGCGTCTCGGGCCGCGGCGGCCGGCTCCGCATCGCCTTCCACCTCTGGAACGACGAGTCCGACGTGGACGAGCTCGTCCGCGTGCTGCGGGAATAGCGGGGCGCCCCCTCCGTTGTCCTGGGGGTGAGTGCTGAGCCGAGCCCCCTGTCCGTCGACGTCTGGTCCGACATCGCCTGCCCCTGGTGCTACATCGGGAAGCGCCGGTTCGAGCGCGGGCTCGAGGCCTTCCGCGCCGCGCACCCCGAGGCTCCGGAGGTCGTCGTGGAGTACCGCAGCTTCGAGCTCTCGCCGGACACGCCGGAGGACTACCGCGGGGGAGAGGCGGCGTTCCTCGCCGAGCACAAGGGGATCCCGGAGGCGCAGGCGCAGCAGATGCTCGACTCCGTCACGGCGATCGCGGCGGGCGTCGGCCTCGACTACCACTTCGAGTCGGTGCGCCACGTCAAGACGGTCACCGCCCACCAGGCGCTCCACCACGCCAAGGAGAACGGACTGCAGCTCGAGCTCGTCGAGCGTCTCCTGAGCGCGTACTTCGTCGAGGGCCGCGACCTGGCCGATCCGGAGGTGCTCGCCTCGCTCGCCGGCGAGGTCGGGCTCGACCCGGCGGAGACGCGCCGCGCTCTCGAGGACCGGCGCTACCTCGGGCGGGTGCAGTCCGACATCGCGCAGGCCCGCGAGTACGGGATCTCGGGGGTGCCGTTCTTCGTCCTCGACGGGCGCTTCGGCGTCTCCGGCGCCCAGGAGCCGGCGGCGTTCACCGAGGTCCTCGAGCACGTGCTGGAGCAGCGGGCGGCCGTCGCGTGAGCGGGCCGTTCGAGATGCTCGGCGACTCCGGCGGGCCGCTGTGCGAGGACGGCGTCTGCGCCGTGCCGCAGGCCGCGGAAGCGCAGGCCGAGGTGCCGCCGATCACCGCGGAGGCTCCTCCACGGTGATGTCGGCGACGGTCGCGCCGTAGGCGGCCACGAGGGCGTCCGCGTCGACGAAGGCGCTGCGCCCGTCGGCGCCGGCTCCCATCGCGACGCGGCGGCCGAGGATCCGCTCGTCGGCGTAGACCGGCCAGGCCGTCGTGGACCCGATCGGGGTGATGGTGCCGCGCCGGTAGCCGGTCGCCTCGAGGGCGGCCGTCTCGTCCGGTAGGCGGAGCTTGTTCACTCCGACCACCGCGCGCAGCTTCGGCCACGCGATCTGCCGCCCGCCGGGGACCAGGGCGAACAGGTAGCCGCCGTCGTGGCGCTTCATCACGAGCGACTTCACGATGTCGCCGGGCTCGATGCCGAGCAGCGCGGCCGCCTCGTGCAGGCTGCCGGCAGCGGGCCTCTCCACGATCTCGACCGCAAGGCCGCGGGCGGACGCGTCCGCCTCCAGCCGCTGCGAACCGTCCTCCACAGGTGTGCTCCCGTTCATCTCTCCACCTCTCCGCTCGTCACTCCGCCTTCCCCAACACAGGATCTGGGAGAATCGATACCGATGTCCTCCACTCTCACGGCCGCCCCGCCCGCGCGCACCGCGCCGGCGCTCCGGATCGGCCCCCTCGAACTCGACGCGCCGGTGGTGCTCGCCCCCATGGCGGGCATCACCAACACGGCGTTCCGCCGCCTCTGCCGCGAGTTCGGCAACGGCCTCTACGTGAGCGAGATGATCACCTCCCGCGCGCTCGTCGAGCGCACGCCGGAATCGATGCGCCTCATCCGCCACCACCCCAGCGAGTCGGTGCGCTCGATCCAGCTCTACGGAGTGGACCCGGTCACCGTCGCCGAGGCGGTCACCATGCTCGTCGCCGAGGACCGGGCCGACCACATCGACCTCAACTTCGGCTGCCCCGTGCCCAAGGTCACCCGGAAGGGCGGGGGAGCGGCCCTGCCGTGGAAGCTCCCGCTGTTCCGGCAGATCGTCGAGGGCGCCGTGAAGGCCGCCGGCGACGTCCCGCTCACCGTCAAGATGCGCAAGGGCATCGACCCGGACCACCTCACCTACCTCGAGGCCGCCCGTGCCGCCGAGGGCGCCGGGGTCGCGTCGATCGCGCTGCACGCGCGCACCGCCTCCGAGTTCTACAGCGGGCACGCCGACTGGTCGGCGATCGCCACGCTCAAGGAGACGGTCACGAGCGTGCCCGTGCTGGGCAACGGCGACATCTGGTCGGCCGAGGACGCGCTGCGGATGATGGCCGAGACGGGCTGCGACGGAGTCGTCGTCGGTCGCGGCTGCCTCGGGCGCCCCTGGCTCTTCGGCGACCTCGCCGCCGCGTTCGCCGGCTCCGACGAGCGGTTCCGCCCTTCGCTCGGACAGGTCGCCGAGGCGTTCCGCCGCCACGCGGAGCTGCTCGTCGACTTCTTCGAGAGCGAGGAGCGCGGCTGCCGCGACATCCGCAAGCACGTCGCCTGGTACTTCAAGGGCTACGCCGTCGGCGGCGACCCCCGCGCTCGCCTGGCCACCGTCGAGTCGCTCGCGCAGCTCGACGAGCTCCTGGCGACGCTCGACTGGACGCAGCCCTATCCAGGCGAGGCGGCCGAGGGGCAGCGGGGCCGCGCCGGCTCGCCCAAGGTCCCCTCCCTCCCGGACCGCTGGCTCGAGTCCCGCGAGCTCGACGCCGGGCAGCGCGACGCGGTCTCGGCCGCCGAGATCCACAACAGCGGTGGATGACCGCGCGCTCTGGGGGTACTCGCTCGTCGACACCGAGCGATTCCTGCCGGAGGACCACTCGACTCGCCGCTCCGACTTCGCCCGCGACCGCGCCCGGCTCTTCCACTCCAGCGCGCTCCGCCGCCTGGCCGCGAAGACCCAGGTGCTCAGCCCCACGGCGGGCGTCGACTTCGCGCGCAACCGCCTGACCCACTCGCTCGAGGTGGCGCAGATCGGCCGGGAGCTCGCCACGAGCCTCGACCTCGACCCCGACGTCGTCGACACGGCCTGCCTCGCGCACGACATCGGGCATCCGCCGTTCGGGCACAACGGCGAGCGCGCGCTCAACACCTGGGCCGAGGGGATCGGCGGCTTCGAAGGCAACGCGCAGACCTTCCGGCTGCTCACGCGGCTCGAGCCGAAGGTGTTCGGCGACGACGCCCGCCCCTACGGGCTGAACCTCACCCGCGCCAGCATCGACGCGAGCTGCAAGTACCCCTGGCCCGACACGCGCTCGGTCGCGGACCCGTCGGGGCGCGCCAAGTTCGGGTTCTACGCCGACGACGCTCCCGCGTTCGCCTGGATGCGCGAGGGCGCCCCCGAGGGGGTGCGCTGCATCGAGGCCGAGGTGATGGACCTCTCGGACGACATCGCGTACTCCGTGCACGACTTCGAGGACGCGGTGGTCTCCGGCTACATCGACGTCGAAGCACTCGGCTCCCGCGCCGACCACGAGGACCTCGTGCAGTCGATGCACTCCTGGGTCGGCGGGGAGGTCGGACACGACGAGCTCGTCGCCGCCTTCGACCGTCTCGACTCGCTCGACGTGTGGGTCTCCTCCTGGGACGGCTCCCGCCGCGACCAGGCCCGGCTCAAGAACCTCACCAGCCAGCTCATCGGCCGCTTCGCCGCCGCCGCCACCGAGGCCACCCGCGAGGCGTACCAGCACCCCGACCTCGTCCGCTTCGGCGGCCACGTCGTCGTCCCCCGCGAGCAGCAGGCCGAGATCGCCGTGCTCAAGGGGATCGTCGCGACGTTCGTGATGTCGCGGAACACCCGCCAGCCCATCTACGCCCAGCAGCGCGAAGTCCTCACCCGCCTCGCCGACACCCTCCTCGACCGCGGCCCGGGAACCCTCGAGCCCGGCTTCGCCGAGGACTGGCACGCCGCCCCCGACGACGACGCCCGCCGCCGCGTCGTCGTCGACCAGGTCGCCAACCTCACCGACCAGAGCGCCCTCGCCTGGTTCGAGAGGCTGTGCTGATGCGCTGAGCCGGGCGGCGCCCGGCTCAGCTGTGCCGCCGGTCCCTGCCCGGCGTCACCGCGGTCGGCTTGTCGAGGTGGTGCGTTCCAGGGAGCGGGGTGCGTCCGCCTGAGGCGATCCGCTGGGACGCGGATCGGCCGTTCGGCGGTGCTCGATTGCACGCCGGTCCTCGCCCGAGGTGGCGCGGTCGGCTTCTCGGGGTGGTGCGGTTCGTGGAGCGGGGTGCGTCCGCCTAGGGCGATCCGCTGGCACGCGGATCGGCCGTTCGGGGGTGCCGGTGGCACGCCGGTCTCTGCCCGGCTCGGCGCGGTCGGCTTCTCGGGGTGGTGCGTTCGTCGAGCGGGGTGCGTCCGCCTAGGGCGATCCGCTGGCACGCGGATCGGCCGTTCGGCGGTGCCGGTGGCACGCCGGTCCCTGCCCGGCTCGGCGCGGTCGGCTTGGCGACGTGGTGCGATTCGTGGAGCGGGGTGCGTCCGCCTGGGGCGATCCGCTGGCACGCGGATCGGCCGTTCAGCGGTGCCGGGGCACGCCGGTCACCGCCAGGCGTCACCGCGGTCGGCTTGTCGGGGTGGTGGGTTCCAGGGAGCCGGGTGCGTCGTCTGAGGCGATGTGCTGGTGTGCGGGTCGGCCGGTCGGCTCGCGGGGAGGGCACCGCACCGCGAGGCGCGGGGGGGCGCGGGGCGGCGGGTACGGTGAGGGCGTGGGAGCGGAGCGGACACGGCAGCGGATCCTCGAGGCGGCGACGGAGGAGTTCGCGGCGCACGGGCTGGCGGGAGCGCGGGTCGACCGCATCGCGGCACGGTCGGGGATGAGCAAGCCGATGCTGCACTCGCACCGGCCGACGGCGCGCGAGGCCGTCGCCGCTGTCGTCCGCGTCAGTGCGGAGGGGTACTCCGCGCCCGGCACTCCTGCCGGCTGCTTCGTGCTGAGCGAGCCGCGGCTCGAGGCCCGTCGCCGCGAGAGGGAGGCGCTCGTCGCCGCACGAGTCGAGCGCGGGATCGAGGAGGGCGACGTGCCGCCGGAGACGGACGCCGGATCCGTCGCCGCCTTCGTCGTCGCCGTGCTCAGCGGGATGTCGACGCAGGCCCGCGACGGAGCACCGGCGGACCGCATCGCGGTCATCGGCGAGCTCGCACTCGGCGCGCTGCCGGCGGCCACGGGCGTGCGAGCCGCAGGGCGCACGCCGGGAGCTCCCGGATGAGGCCGCGTCGGCCCCGTCTCGGCCTCCTCGCCCTGGTCGTCGCGGGGCTGCTGCTGATCCAGCCCGCCGCGGCCTCGGCGGCACCGCTGCTCCCTCCCGCGAACGGCGTCCTCGACTACCAGCTGGGAGGCGCCTACGCTCCGGCGTCGAGCGTCACCATCGTCGACCGCGACCGCACGGACGCGCCCGCCGCCGGCCGCTACAGCATCTGCTACGTGAACGCCTTCCAGACCCAGCCCGGCGAGAGCGCCGCCTTCGCGAAGCGGCACCCCGAGCTCCTGGTGAGGCGAGCGGACGGGAAGCCCCTCGCCGATCCGGGCTGGCCGGACGAGTACCTCTTCGACGTCTCGACCGCCGCGAAGCGGACCGCTCTGCTCGCGATCGTCGGCGCCTGGATCGACGGCTGCGCCGAGGACGGCTTCGACGCCGTCGAGGCCGACAATCTGGACAGCTACACCCGCTCGGGCGGGAGGCTGACGAAGTCGCAGGCGCTGGCGTTCGCCACCCTCCTGACGGCGCGCGCTCACCGCTCCGGCCTGGCGATCGGCCAGAAGAACGGAGCCGATCTCGCCGCTGCCGGGAAGAGGACGGTCGGCTTCGACTTCGCCGTCGTCGAGGAGTGCCAGGTCTACGACGAGTGCGCGGCGTACACGGACGTCTACGGGCGCCAGGTCTACGAGATCGAGTACACCGACAACGGCCGGTCCGCCTGCGCCGCGCAGGGCCGGAGCATCTCGGTCACCCTCCGCGACCGCGACGTCGTCCCCCGTGGCGCAGCGGGCTACGTGAACCGGCACTGCTGACGCCGGGCGGCCGCTACCGCAGGGCTCCCAGCACGACGGCCGCGGCGCGGGCGACCAGCGCGTCGTCGTAGTCCGCCTCGGGGTCGTTGCGCGCCGAGAGGATCGACAGCACGACCGCGTCCCGCCCGGGAGGCGTCACCACGGCGACGTCGTTGCGGATCCCGCCGGCGCCCCCGGACTTGTCCGCGACGCTCCAGCCGGCCGGAGCGCCCGCCCGGACGAGAGTGTCGCCGGTCGCGTTGCCGCTCATCCAGTCGAGCAGGAGTGCCCGGTCCTCCGCGGACAGCACGTCACCTGTGGCGACAGCGGCGAGGTCGGCCGTGAACGCGGCCGGGGTGGTGGTGTCGTCGGTGCTGCCGGGCTCGATCGTGTTCAGCGCGGGCTCCTCGTTCACCACCTCGGTGGTGGTGTCGCCGAGAGTCTCGAGTCCACGGTCGAGGGCGGAGGGTCCGCCGAGGCGCCGGAGCACGAGGTTCAGAGCTGTGTTGTCGCTCCGGCGGACGGCCGCCTCGGCGAGCTGCGACAGCGGCAGGCCGGTGGCGGTGCTCTCCTCCGTGACGGGGGAGTAGCCCGCCGCCTCGACGTCGGCGACGGTCCAGGTGACCACCTCGTCCCGCTCGGCGGCGGGGACTGTGCGCAGGAACTCCGCTGCGGCGAGGGCTTTGAGGCTCGAGGCGAAGCCGAAGCGCTCGTCGGCCCGGTGATGGACCCGGCGGCCCGAGCCGGTGTCGACGGCGCTGACGCCGATCCGGGCGTCGAACTCGTTCTCGAGCGCGGCCAGCTCGGCGGAGACGTCGATCGGAGGAGGGGTGGCGGAGGATACCGACGACGGCACCGAGGCGGACGACGGCGGCGCGACCGGGGTGTCCGCCGTGGTGGTGCACCCTGCGAGGGCCAGGAGGAGGGCGGAACCCGCGAGTGCGCGGAGGGTCAGCGACGACCCTCTCGAACGGTTCACAGCGCGGAGTAGACGACGAAGAAGGCGACGGCGGCCGCCGCGGTGACGCCGAGCGCCGCGAGCGAGACGAGTGCGCGCGGCCTCCTCCGCACGACGGCCAGGACGAGGAAGCCCGCGCCCAGGACGATCTGGAGCCACCAGTACACCGGACTCGTGGTGTCGGCGACCGCGCCCAGCGCCCAGACGCCCTCGCCGATCAGCACGCCCGAGAGCGGCGCGACAGCCAGGACGCGCCACGTCCTCGAGCCGTAGAGGGTGAGTGCGGCGGCGGCGCCCAGGATCGGCCCGGCGGGGACGGCGAGCAGCCAGAAGACGTCTGTGAAGGGAGGCGAGTAGCCGAAGCCGCGCGCCGCGATCACCAGGTCGTAGCCCTCGAGCAGCGCCCAGAAGCTCAGCAGGCCGAGAGCGGTCGCCGCCGCCGGTCGGGCGCCGCCGAGGCGTACGAGCGCGAACACGAGCATGGACCAGCCCCCGGAAGAGTTGGCGAACGAGCTCACCGACGGCGGGAGGGAGCCCTGCAGCAGGCTGGTGAGCCCGCCCAGGACGAGACCGCCGAGCAGGGCGACGAGCAGAGCACGCAGGAGAGGCGGGCGGGAGGCGGCAGGGGGCATGGGTCGATTCTCGGAGACGGCGGGCGGGTGCGGATCAGGGATGACCCTGATCTCGGGGTGCGGGTGGATCACAGGTCTCGGGGTGATCCGCGCCGCCCTGGTGCAGTTCTCCCCACCCCGGCTCGGCGGCCCCGGCGGCCGATACGATGGACCCCATGCCTCGGATCCGACAGTCAGATGTCGAGGAGGTCAAGGCGCGGGTGAACATCGGCGACGTGATCGGCGAGTACGTCACGCTGAAGTCGGCCGGCATCGGCTCGCTGAAGGGCCTCTGCCCCTTCCACGACGAGCGCAGCCCCAGCTTCCACGTCCGCCCGCAGGCCGGCTTCTACCACTGCTTCGGCTGCCAGGAGTCGGGCGACGTCTACAGCTTCATCATGAAGATGGACCACAGCTCGTTCAGCGAGACCGTCGAGCGCCTCGCCGGGCGGATCGGCTTCCCGCTGCAGTACGAGGACGGCGACGGCCGCGCGCCCGAGACCGGCGGGCGAGCGCGCCTCCTCGCCGCGAACGACGCCGCGGAGGAGTACTTCCGCGAGCAGCTCGCGACCCCGGGCGCCGACGTCGGTCGGCGCTTCCTCGGCGAGCGGGGCTTCGACCGCGCCGCCGCCGACCGCTTCGGCGTCGGCTTCGCACCCGACGGCTGGGACGGGCTCACGACCGCGCTCAAGCGCCGCGGCTTCTCGGAAGAGGAGTTGACCACGGCCGGCCTGGTCAGCAGCAACAACCGCGGCGGCGTCTACGACCGCTTCCGCGGCCGCCTCGTCTGGCCGATCCGCGACGTGACCGGCCAGACCGTCGGCTTCGGCGCCCGCCGCCTCCTCGAGGAGGACAAGGGCCCCAAGTACCTCAACACCCCCGAGACGCCCGTCTACCACAAGTCCCAGGTGCTCTACGGGCTCGACCTCGCCAAGCGGGACATCTCCCGCGGGCACCGGGTGGTCGTCGTCGAGGGCTACACGGACGTCATGGCCTGCCACCTCGCCGGCGTCACCACCGCGGTCGCCACCTGCGGCACCTCCTTCGGCGTCGACCACATCAAGGTGCTGCGCCGGGTGCTGGGCGACGACAGCGGCGTCGGCGAGGTCGTCTTCACCTTCGACCCCGACGCGGCGGGCCAGAAGGCGGCGATGCGCGCGTTCCAGGAGGAGCACCGCTTCGCCGCGCAGACCTTCGTCGCCGTCGCGCCCGAGGGCCTGGACCCCTGCGACCTCCGCCTGAACCGCGGAGACGACGCCGTCCGCCGCCTCATCGACGACAAGAAGCCGATGTTCGAGTTCGTTATCCGGCAGCTGCTGGACCGCTACGACCTCGAGACGGTCGAGGGCCGGATCGCGGCCCTGCGCGCGGCCGCCCCGGTCGTCGCCGAGATCCGCGACCCGGCGCTGCGGCCCGGCTACTCCCGCGAGCTCGCCCGGATGCTCGGCCTGGACATGGCCGAGGTCAACTCCGCCGTGCGCTCCGCCGGATCCCGGCCCAGCTCCTCCGGACCCGACGGCCGCGACCAGCAGGGCGGCCGGAGCGGCGGCGGATCACCCGCGGCCGAGGCGCCCCTCGGCGCGCGCATCGCCGACCTCCCCGTCGACGTCGTCACGCGCATCGAGCGCGAGGCGCTGATGGCGATGCTCCAGCTGCCCCAGGCGATGGGTCCGGAGCTCCTGGCCCGGGCGGCGCACGCGGCGGTCACCAACGAGACCCTCCGCGTGGTCCGCGACGCCGTGGTCGCGAACCTCGAGCGGGCGGAGGACCGCGACTGGGTCGAGCACGTCGCCGACGACGTCCCCGGTCCCTTCGCCTCGCTGGTGCGCCAGCTCGCGGTGGCGCCGATCCCGGCCGCCGATGAGGAGGGGCTCGCCCGCTACTCCCGCGACGTGGCGATCTCGCTCATCGAGCGCGACCTGCTCCGCGAGATCGCCGAGCTGCGCGGGGCGCTCCAGCGCGCGTCCGCCGATCCGGTGATGGCGCGCGCGGTACAGGTGCGACTGGTCGAGCTCGAGCGCGAGAAGCGGGCGCTGCGCTCGGAGTGAGCGTGTTGCGGTCGTGTGAAGAAATCGGCCGCACGCCTGTGCCGGTTCGGAGAGCGCTTCCAACTGTGTTACCCATGAGGAACAGCAATGCGGGCGTCCAGTGTCGTGACGCCACAGCCCACAGGAGATCTGTGTGCCGAGAGTCCGCGCGCCCGGAGCGCGCCCGCATCCCATCCTTGACAGGAAGAGGCAGACGGAGATGAATTCCGCATCCACCCGCGGCACCCGTGCACTGGCCGCCGCCGCAGGCTTCGCCGCGGTCGCGCTCGTGCTGACGGGCTGCGCCGCCGGCGGGAACGACTCGTCCGGCGGCAGCGCCGGAGGGGCCCTGACCATCGGCACCACCGACAAGATCACGACGCTCGACCCCGCGGGCTCCTACGACAACGGCTCGTTCGCCGTGATGAACCAGGTGTTCCCGTTCCTGATGAACACCCCCTACGGCAGCCCGGACGTCGAGCCCGACATCGCCGAGTCGGCGGAGTTCACCGCTCCCACGGAGTACACCGTGAAGCTGAAGGAGGGACTGAAGTGGGCCAACGGCCACGACCTCACCTCCTCCGACGTGAAGTTCTCCTTCGACCGCCAGGTCGGCATCGCGGCCGAGAACGGCCCGTCCTCGCTCCTGGCGAACCTCGACAGCGTCGCGGCTCCGGACGACACGACCGTGGTCTTCACGCTGAAGTCCGAGAACGACCAGACCTTCCCGCAGATCCTCTCGAGCCCCGCCGGTCCGATCGTGGACGAGGAGGTCTTCTCGGCCGACGAGCTGACCGCGGACGCCGACATCGTCTCGGGCGACGCCTTCGCCGGCCAGTACACGATCGCGAACTACGACGTGAACAACCTCATCCAGTACAAGGCCTACCCGGACTACCAGGGCGTTCTCGGCGAGGCGAAGACGGACACCGTCAACGTCAAGTACTACGCGGACTCGTCCAACCTCAAGCTGGACATCCAGGAGGGGAACATCGACGTCGCGTTCCGCAGCCTCTCGGCGACGGACATCGACGACCTCCGCGGCAACGACACGGTCAAGGTCGTGGACGGCCCCGGCGGCGAGATCCGCTACATCGTCTTCAACTTCGACACCCAGCCCTTCGGCGCGACGACCGGTGAGGCCGACAGCGCCAAGGCCCTCGCCGTGCGCCAGGCCGTCGCCGACCTGATCGACCGCGACGAGATCGCCGACCAGGTCTACAAGGGCACCTACACCCCCCTCTACTCCTACGTCCCCGCCGGCCTGACCGGCGCGGTCGAGCCGCTCAAGTCGCTCTACGGCGACGGCAACGGCGCGCCCGACGCCGACAAGGCGAAGGCGACCCTCGAGGCCGCCGGCGTCACCGCTCCGGTCACCCTGAACCTGCAGTACTCGAACGACCACTACGGTCCGTCCTCGGGCGACGAGTACGCGCTGATCAAGGACCAGCTGGAGTCGACCGGCCTCTTCACCGTGAACCTGCAGACCACGGAGTGGGTGCAGTACTCGAAGGACCGCTCGAGCGACGTCTACCCGGCGTACCAGCTCGGCTGGTTCCCCGACTACTCCGACGCCGACAACTACCTCTCGCCGTTCTTCATCAAGGAGAACTTCCTCGCGAACCACTTCGACGACGCCGAGGTGCAGAGCCTGATCGCGCAGCAGGTCTCGACCACCGACGCCGACGCGCGCACCGCGCTGATCGAGCAGATCCAGGAGAAGGTCGCGGCGCAGCTCTCGACCGTCCCCTACCTGCAGGGCTCGCAGGTCGCGGTCGTCGGCAGCACCGTGAGCGGAGCCGAGGACACCCTCGACGCCTCGTTCAAGTTCCGCTACGCGGCACTCAGCAAGGGCTGATCCACCCCCTCGCGGCCGGCGCCTCCCCGACAGGAGGCGCCGGCCGTTCTCCACGAAAGGCATCACGTGACGACAGCCACGACGGCTGCGGCGACGGCGCCCACCCGGCGACCGCGCGGCTCCGGGGGCGGACTCGGGCGCTACCTGCTCGTCCGCTTCCTGCTCATCATCCCCACCGTCTTCATCCTCGTGACGCTGGTGTTCCTCCTCATGCGCTCCACGGGCGACCCGATCACGGCGGCCCTCGGCGGCCGCCTGACCGCGGACCAGCTCGCCGAGCGTGTGGCCGCCGCCGGCTACGACCGGCCGCTGATCGTGCAGTACCTCGAGTACCTCGGCAAGCTGCTGACCGGCGACTTCGGCACCACCCTGAGCGACAACCGCCCCGTCACCGAGGTGCTCCTCACCTACGGCGCTGCGACGGTCGAGCTCGCCTTCTACGCCCTGATCGTGGCGTTCCTGGTCGGCATCCCGCTCGGGATGCTCGCCGCCTACCACCGCGACCGCACCCCCGACGCGGTGCTGCGCATCTTCGCGATCCTCTGCTACGCGACTCCGGTGTTCTTCGCGGGCCTGCTGCTGAAGCTGGTGTTCTCCGTCTGGCTGAAGTGGTTCCCCGTCGCCGGGCGCGCCTCGACGAGCACCGAGCTCTCGCTCCAGTTCCTCGAGAACAAGACCGGCATCTACCTGATCGACGCGATCCAGACCGGCGACCCGGCCGCGATCTCGGACGTGCTCTCGCACGCGGTGCTCCCCGCCGTCGCACTGGGACTGCTCACCGCGGGCATCTTCCTGCGCCTGGTGCGCACCAACGTGATCGGCACGCTCGGCACCGATTACGTGGATGCGGCGCGCTCGCGCGGCGTCAGCGAGTTCCGGCTCGTCCGCACCCACGCCTACCGGCCCGCGCTCATCCCGATCATCACCGTGATCGGCCTGCAGATCGCCCTGCTGCTCGGCGGCGCCGTCCTCACCGAGACCACCTTCGAGTGGAAGGGCCTCGGCTTCCAGCTCGCCGAGTACCTCCAGGCCCGCGACTTCGTGGCCGTGCAGGGCATCGTCGCCCTGCTCGCCGTCATCGTGGCGCTGACCAACTTCATCGTCGACGTCATCGCGGCGCTCATCGACCCGCGAGTGAGGTACTGAGCATGAGCACCACCTCCCCGGCGCGTCCGCGCCGTCGTCTCGTCGACCGTCTGCCGGTCGTCCACCAGCTCCGGCAGAGCGTCGGCCTCCAGCGGGGGATGCTCGTCACCGGCCTGATCATCACCGGCGCGTTCCTGCTGGTGGCCCTGTTCGCGCCCCTCATCGCGCCCTACGGATACTCGCAGCTGCGCTCGGGCGGCGAGTCGTTCGGCGCGCAGGAGCCGCCGAGCGCGGAGCATCTGCTCGGCACCACCGTGGGCGGCTACGACGTCCTCTCGCGAGTGATCTGGGGAGCGCAGACCGCGTTCCTCGTGATCGTCGTCGCCGTGGTCCTGTCGATCTTCCTCGGCGTCTTCCTCGGCCTCGTCTCCGGCTACCTCGGCGGCTGGCTCGACCGCGTGCTCGTCGTGATCTGCGACGCGATCTACGCGTTCCCGACCCTGCTGCTGGCGATCGTGATGTCGATCGTCATCTCCGGCGGGCAGTCGAACCTCTGGGCCGGCATCTTCGCCGCGGCGGTCTCGATCACCGTGGTCTACATTCCGCAGTACTTCCGCGTGATCCGGGCCGAGACCGTGCGGATCAAGGGCGACGCCTTCGTCGAGTCGGCGAAGGTCATCGGAGCGTCGACGCCGCGGATCATGTTCCGCCACGTCCTGCGGAACGCGACGCGCACGCTGCCGCTGATCTTCACGCTGAACTCCTCCGAGGCGATCCTGACCCTCGCGGGCCTGGGCTTCCTCGGCTTCGGCATCGAGCCGACGTCGGCCGCGGAGTGGGGCTACGACCTCAACAAGGCGCTGTCGGACGTCACGAGCGGCATCTGGTGGACCTCGGTCTTCCCGGGCCTGGCGATCGTGCTCGTGGTGCTGGGCATCACCCTCGTGGGCGAGAGCCTGAACGACCTCGCCGACCCGCGCCTGCGCGGTCGGCGCGCGGTGGCCGCCGGTGCCGGCGACGTCGCCGCGACGTCCGTCGTGCCGGGCGGCGTCCTCGCCGCCGACGGCCTGGAGACGCCGGGGCACGACCCCGTCGCCGGAGTGGAGGAGACGCGATGAGCGACCAGCGCATCGTCCGGGACGCCTCAGCGCGTCCGATCGTGGACATCACCGACCTCGAGGTCGCGTTCGCGAGCGACCGCGGCGCCGTCCGCGCCGTCGCCGGGGTGAGCCTGCGCGTCGAGCGCGGCGAGGTCCTGGCGATCGTCGGCGAGTCCGGCAGCGGCAAGACCGTGACCGCGAAGACCATCCTCGGCCTCCTGCCCGAGACGGCCACCGCCTCCGGAGTGGTCCTGCTCTCGAAGAAGGACGGCAGCGCGGCGACCGACGTCGTCTCCGTGCCCAAGGCCCGCCTCCGGGAGCTGCGCGGCACCGACGTCGCCATGGTCTTCCAGGAGCCGGGCACCGCCCTCAACCCGGTCTTCACGGTGGGCTGGCAGATCGCGGAGGGACTGCGCGCTCACGGCTCTGTCTCGAAGAAGGAGGCGCGCAAGCGCGCGGTCGACGTCCTGCGCACCGTCGGCATACCGGAGCCGGAGAAGCGGGTCGACTACTACCCGCACCAGTTCTCGGGCGGCCAGAAGCAGCGCGTCGTCATCGCGATGGCCCTGGTCCTGGATCCCGGCCTGATCGTCGCGGACGAGCCGACCACCGCGCTCGACGTGACCGTGCAGGCCGAGATCCTCGACCTGCTCCGCCGGTGCCGCGACGAGTTCGGCACCTCGATCGTGCTGATCACCCACAACATGGGCGTCGTCGCCGATCTGGCCGACCGCGTCGCCGTGATGTACCAGGGCGAGCTGGTCGAGGAGGCGACGGTCTCCGAGCTGTTCTCGGCGCCGAAGGCCGAGTACACGAGGAAGCTCCTCGCCGCCGTCCCGCACGTGGGCCAGGGCGTCGAGCGCGCCCGCGTCCGCGCCGTCGAGCGCGCCGAGGCCCCCGAGGCCGAGACGCTCGTCGCCGCCGAGGGCCTGCGGATCCAGTACCCCGGCCGGCTCGGCCGTCCCGGCTTCGTCGCGGTCGACGGCGTCTCGCTGCGCATCCGAGCCGGCGAGGTGCTGGGCCTAGTCGGCGAGAGCGGCTCGGGCAAGACCACCATCGGGCGCGCCATCGCGGGCCTGACGCCGGTGACCGGCGGGTCGCTGAAGGTCCTCGGCAAGGAGATGCGCGGCATCCGCGAGCGCGCCTTCCGGCCGGTCCGCGGCGACATCGGCTTCGTGTTCCAGGACCCGGCGTCGAGCTTCAACCCGCTGCTCACCATCGCGGAGTGCGTGGCCGAGCCGCTGATCGTGCACGGGCGGGCCGGCGACGCCGCCGGGGCGCGCTCGCGCGTCGACGAGCTCCTGGAGGCGGTGCAGCTGCCGCGCTCCTACGGCGACCGCTACCCGCACGAGCTCTCCGGCGGCCAGCGCCAGCGCGCCAGCCTCGCCCGGGCCCTCGCCCTCGAGCCGAAGCTGCTGATCGCCGACGAGCCGACCTCGGCGCTCGACGTGTCGGTGCAGGCCCGCGTGCTCGAGCTGTTCGCCGAGCTGCAGCGCGAGTTCGGCTTCGCCTCGCTGTTCATCAGCCACGACCTCGCCGTGGTCGACCTGCTCGCCGACCGCATCGCGGTGCTCTACCGCGGCGAGCTGGTCGAGGAGGGGACGGGGGCCGAGGTGCTCGCCGCGCCGAAGCACCCCTACACGCAGCGCCTGCTCGCCTCCCTGCCCGTGCCCGACCCGGTCGAGCAGGCCTCGAGGCGCGAGCTCCTGCGCAGCATCGTCGAGGCGGAGCGCCGGGCGTGAGCCGGACCGCCGAGGATCAGGCCCCCATCGTCGTCGACGACCTCAGCGTCGAGTACCCGCCGCGCGGCATCAGCCGCCGGTGGACGGCGCTGCGGGGAGTGAGCCTCCGCGTGGAGCCGGGGGAGGTGCTCGGGATCCTCGGAGGCAGCGGCTCGGGCAAGTCCACGCTCGCGCGCGTGCTCGGCGGCGACGGCCTGGGGCACGACGGAGGCCGCACGCGCCCGGTGATCATCGGAGGGGACGCGACGGTCGCGGGGCACCGCCTCCGCTCGCTCCCCGCCCGCGAGCTCAAGCGCTTCACCGTCGACGTCGCGCATCTCGCGCAGGACGCCGGAGCGGCCCTCCGCCCCGAGCTGACCGTCTCGGAGCTGATCGCCGAGCCGATCTTCCTCCGCGACCGCCACTACGACCCGAAGGCCGCGGCGGTGCGGGTGGCGACGCTGCTCGACTCCGTGCACCTGCCGCTGTTCCTGCTCGACCGCTACCCCTACGAGCTCTCCAGCGGCCAGCGCCAGCGCGTGGCCGTGGCCCGCTCGCTCGTGCTCGGGCCGAAGGTGCTGATCGCCGACGAGCCGACCTCGGGCATCGACGCGACGGTGCGCGAGTCGATCGTCGACCTCCTCGCCGACCTGCGGCGCCGGGAGGGATTCGCGGCCGTCGTGGTCAGCCACGACATCGACGTGCTGAGCCGGGCGACCGACCGGATCGCCGTGCTCGTCGGCGGCGAGATCGTCGCGTACGGGCCGCTGCTGGACGTGCTGATCGAGGCCCGGCACCCCTACGTGCGCGAGCTCGGAGCGGCCTTCGCCGAGTACGAGCGCTTCGACGCCTCCCGAGCGCAGCGCGTCGAGGCGGCCGACCAGTGACCGTCCCGCGCGTCGCGGTGCTCCCGCGGCCGAAGCCGGTGTTCGCCGAGGCGGTCGAGTCGGGCGGGGGAGTGGTCGTCGGACTCGACGGGAGTCCGGACGCGCTGCTCTGGCTGTCCTACGGCCGCACGGACGAGCTGGCCGCTGTGCTGGAGGAGCACCCGTCGATCCGCTGGGTGCAGCTGCCCTGGGCCGGCGTCGACGTCTTCGCGCCCGTGCTCGCCGCGTCTCGCGCGGACGTGGTCTGGACCAGCGCCAAGGGCGCCTACGCGGAGCCGGTGGCGGAGCACGCGCTCGCGCTGGTGCTCGCCCTCCTGCGCTCGCTGCCGGAGCGGGCGCGCGCCGCGTCGTGGGGGCCGAAGAAGGCGGTCACGCTGCACCGCGCCTCCGTGGTGATCGTCGGAGCAGGAGGGATCGCTCGCGAGCTCCTGCGGCTGCTCGCCGTCTTCGACTGCCGGGTGACGATCGTCCGCCGCGGAGACGAGCCGGTGGAGGGCGCGGCCCGCACCCTGCCGGCGTCGCGGCTCGCCGAGGCCGCGGCGGACGCCGACGTGCTGGTCCTTGCCGCCGCCGCCACCGCGGGCACGGAGCGGATGGTCGACGCGGGTCTGCTCGCGCGGCTCCCCGCCCACGCCGTGCTCGTCAACGTCGCCCGGGGGAGCCTCGTCGACACGGACGCGCTCGTCGCGGCCCTCGCCGAAGGCCGTCTCGCGGGCGCCGCGCTCGACGTGACGGACCCCGAGCCGCTGCCGGACGGGCATCCGCTCTGGAGCGAGCCCCGGTGCCTGATCACGCCCCACAGCGCGGACACCCCCGAGATCACCGCGCCGCTCCTGGCCGAGCGCGTGCGCGCCAACGTGGCCGCCTGTGCCGCCGGCGGGCCGTTCGTCGGCCGCGTCGACCCGGGCTCCGGCTACTGAGTGCGCGCCCGATTTTGCGTTCGCGGAGAGTTTGCTAAAGTAGTACCGCGCTGATCGCCTCCGGGCGGTCGGATGATCCTCGATAGCTCAATTGGCAGAGCAATCGGCTGTTAACCGGTAGGTTCTTGGTTCGAGTCCAAGTCGGGGAGCGAAGGGTCCGGGACTCCACTCTCGGGCCCTTTTTTCGTGCCCGCGAGCGGTCGCCCTCGAGGGCCCACCCGCTCGGACCGACGATCGGAGGGGCGATGCGCGAGGACGTGCTCGCTCTCCTGCGCCGCCGCCCCGACGTCGAGGCGCCGGATCTCGTCGCCGTCGACGCCAGTGACCGTCTGCTGCTCGACCTCGCCGCCGATCGCGGCCGCCTCGCCGTGATCGGGGACGCCTACGGGGCACTGAGCCTCGGCCTCGCCGCCGACGGCCGTGCCGTGCGCGTCGTGCAGGACTCGATCACCGCCGAGCGCGCTCTCGCGCAGAACCTCGAGACGGTGCGGGGGTCGGGCGTCGATCTCGCGCCGATCGAGATCGTCGACTCCGTCGCGGAGGCCGTCCGCGACGCCGACGCGGTGCTCCTGCGCCTGCCGCGCTCGCTCGACGCGCTGGCCGCCGTCGCGGCCGGGACCGCACTCGCGAACCCGGCGGCGACCCTGATCGGCGCCGGCCGCATCAAGCACATGACCCGCACGATGAACGACGTGCTCGCCGTGCGCTACGAGCGGATCGACGTCTCCCTCGCCCGGCAGAAGTCGCGCGCCCTGCTCGCGAGCGGCGCGCTCCCCGACCAGCCGCCCGCGCCAGGGCCCGAGCGGCGCCGTCTGGACGAGCTCGACCTCGAGGTCGTCGCACTGCCGGGAGCCTTCGCAGGTGCACGACTGGACCTCGGCACCCGCGCCCTCCTCGCCGCCCTCGATCTCGACTCCCTCCCCGCGGGCACCGCACTCGACCTCGGCTGCGGAACCGGCGTGCTCGCCGCCGTGGTGGCCCGGGCCCGCCCCGACCTCGCCGTGACCGCGACGGACACCTCGCGTGCCGCGGTCGAGTCCGCCCGGGCGACTGCGGCGGCCAATGGGCTGGCCGTCCGCGTCCTCCGCGACGACAACGCCTCGACTCTGGAGGCGTCCTCCGTCGACGTCGTGCTCTGCAATCCGCCGTTCCACTCCGACGGAGCCGTCACCGACCTCGTCGCCCGGCGCATGCTGCGCGCGGCCGGCCGCGTGCTGCGCCCCGGAGGCGTGCTGTGGACGGTCTTCAACTCCCACCTCGCGCATCCGGCCGAGCTGCGCCGCGCGGTCGGGCCGACCACGGTGGTGGCGCGCGACCGCCGCTTCACCGTCACCCGCTCCGTGCGCTCCGACGGCTGAGTACGGCTCCGCAACCCCCTCCGCGGCCTCAGGTCCGCTGTCCGCGGCGCGGGTACGATCTCTCTCCGGCGCTCCTGTGCCGAACCCGTCCCGTCCCCCCGGAGGCCGTCGTGCTCGAAGTCGTCCTCGTCCTCGCCCTGATCGCCCTGGTCGCGGTCGTCGTGCTGTGGCGCCGCGCCGTCGGCGCCGAGCGCCGTGCCGCCGAGAGCCGTGCGGAAGAGGCGGCGCGCGTCGTCCGCCTCGAGCTGGCGGTCGGCGAGCAGGAGGCGAGGCTCCGCATCGTCGGCGAGCTCGAGCAGCTCGCGGTCCGCAGCGCCGCGCACGTCGTCGAGGAGGCCGAGAGCGTCCGGCTCACGATCGACCGCGACCCCGCCGCAGCCGCGCGGTCGGCGCAGCGTGCCGTGCGGGCGGCCGAGGCCTCGATGGCGCAGCTGCGCCGCATCGCGACCGTCGCCTCCGTCGATCCGGGGGAGCTGCCGCGCACCGGCGGCTCCGTCCCCCTGATCGAGGGCGCCCGCGAGCGAGGCCTGAGCGTCCGCGAGGAGTCGTTCGGCGAGCCGTTCCCGCTGCAGGACGGCGCCGAGGTGGCCGTGCTCCGGGTGCTCGAGTACGCCTTCGACTCGGCGCTGGAGACCGGCGGCGCGGGGACCGAGGTCCGCATCAGCTCCCGATGGACGACCACCGGCCTCCGGGTGGAGGTCGACGACGACCGCGAGCAGCACGGCGCTGCGGAGCAGGACGCCAGCGCTCTCGAGGCGGATCTGCGCTCGCTCACCGAGCGCATCGACAGCCCCGCGCTCGCCGAGCTGCGCGAGCGGGCCGCCCTCTTCGGCGGTGACGTGACCGAGAAGCGGACGCCCGGCGTCGGCCGGAGCGTCACCGCCTCGTTCCCCGCGATCCGCCACCACAACGGCGTGCACGGGGTCGACCTGGCCTGAGTCAGTCCTCGAGGTGCTCCACGCCGGGCAGCCACGAGACGCCGGGGCCGCCCCAGCCGCGCTTCCGGGTGATCTTCGCGACCGCCTTGTGGTAGTCGTGCTCGAGGCGGTCGATGTAGAGCACGCCGTCGAGGTGGTCGAACTCGTGCTGGAACACGCGGGCGAACCAGCCGTCCGCGACGATCTCGAACGGCTCCTGCTCGAGGTCGACCGCGCGGAGGATCGCCCGCTCGGAGCGGCGGAGCGGGAAGCGCTCGCCGGGGAAGGAGAGGCACCCCTCCGACTCCGTGTCCTCGTCCGCCTCGCCGAGCGGGGTCGGCGTGACGAACAGCTCGGGGTTGATCGCGACGCCGCGGCGGGGGGTGCCGTCGTCGTCGGCGTAGTCGTAGACGAACAGGCGCAGCGGGACGCCGACCTGCGGGCCGGCGAGGCCGACTCCGGGGGCGGTGTCCATCGTCTCGAACATGTCGGCGACGAGGGTGCGCAGCGCATCGTCGAACTCGGTGACGGGGGCGGCGGGGGAGTGCAGGACGGGGTCGCCGGCGATGCGGATGGGGAGGACGGCCATGGGGGACAGGGTACCGCGGGGCCGCCGACCGGGTCCGCGAGGATCATCCGCTGGGCTCAGCCCCTCACCCGTGCGTCGGAGGACTCCCGGAGGCGTTCTGGGTAGGGTCGACCCCATGCCCGCCGATCTCGCCGAACTCCTCAACGACCCGGCGAAGTTCATCGGCATCCCGATCGCTCTCGTGGGCGCGGTGTTCCTCTCCCTCGGCGCGCAGTTCCAGCACCGGGGAGTGGCGAAGGTGGAGCGGTTCTCGAAGCGCTCCGGCTCCTCCGGGCTCAGCGGCGGCCAGCTGGTCGCGCTGCTCTCGCGCCCCTCGTGGGTGATCGGCACCCTGCTCCTGGGTCTCGCGATCGTCTTCCAGCTGACGAGCCTCGGCTTCTCCCCGCTCATCGTGGTGCAGCCGCTCGGAGCGGTGGCGCTCGTGATCACCGCGGTCGTCAACGCGCGGGTCAGCCGGGTGCGCCTGAACGCGGCGTCGATCCGGGCGATCGTGCTGTGCGTCGGAGGCGTCGGCACGTTCGTCCTCGTGGCGGCGTTCAACGCGGTCGACAAGTCCATCCAGACGCCCGAGCTCATCACGATCCTCGTGATCCTCGCCGTGGTGCTCACGGTCTTCGTCATCGCCTTCCGCGTCTTCCGTCGCGGAGCGAAGGCGATCTTCTACATCGTGGGCGCCGGAGTGGTCTACGGCTTCGTCGCGACTCTCGCGAAGGTCGTGCTCAACCGCATCAAGTACGGCGAGTTCGACCCGCTGACGGTGGTCTGCATCGTGGCGCTCCTGGCCGCGACCGCGCTCGGCGGGTACTTCGTTCAGAACGCCTACTCCTCCGGCCCGCCGGACCTCGTCGTCGCGGGCCTCACCGTCATCGACCCGCTGGTCGCCGTCGCGATCGGCATCGTCGTGCTCGGGGAGGCGCAGTACGCGGCCCCGTGGGCGATCCCGCTCTTCATCGCGGCCGGTGCCGTCGCCATCTACGGCGTCTTCCTCCTCGCCAAGCACCACCCGCAGGCGCGCTGACGGCGCGGGATCCCGAGTGGTGAGGAGTCCTCTGCCTACAATGGGTCCGCGCCGAGAGCCACGAAACCGACCGACCTCCGCCGATCGCTCCCTTCTCTCCCCGAGCGGCACGACACCGATAGGAACTCCCGTGTCAGATCCCCGCGACGCGTCCCGACCGGGATCGCCCGACTCCCGACCGCTGACGGTCGTGATCGGCTGCGACACCTTCGCTCCCGACGTGAACGGAGCCGCGAAGTTCGCCGAGCGCCTCGCCGCCGGTCTCGCGCAGCGCGGCCACGAGGTCCACGTCGTCGCCCCCTCGGCCGACGGCTGGAGCGGCACCCGGGTCGAGACGCACGAGGGCCAGCGGATCATCGTGCACCGGCTCTACAGCTGGCGCTGGTACCCGCACGACTGGCTGCGCTTCGCGATGCCGTGGCGCATCCGGCAGAACAGCGCGCGCATCCTCGACGAGGTGAAGCCCGACGTCGTGCACTTCCAGTCGCACATCATCGTCGGCCGCGGCCTCGGGATCGAGGCGGCCAAGCGCGGCATCCGCATCGTCGGCACGAACCACTTCATGCCCGAGAACATGCTCGAGTTCACCCTCCTGCCGAAGGCCGTGCAGGCCAAGGCCGTGGCGATGGCGTGGCGGGCCGCGCGCCGCACCTTCGGCCGGGCGGAGGCGGTCACCACGCCGACCCGCAAGGCCGCGCAGTTCCTCGAGAAGTACACGGGCCTCCGGGGCGTCCACGCCATCTCCTGCGGCATCGACGCCGACAACTACACGCCCGACTTCTCGGCCCGCGCCGGCGACTCGATCCTCTTCGTCGGCCGCGTGACCGGCGAGAAGCACATCGACGTCCTGCTCCGCGCGGTCGCCCTGCTCGATCCGGCGCTCGACGCGAAGCTCGAGATCGTCGGCGGCGGCGACCAGATGCGCAACCTCCAGCAGCTCGCCGCGACCCTCGGCATCGCCGACCGCGTCCGCTTCACCGGCTACGTCTCGGACGCCGAGCTCAAGGAGGCGTACACCCGCGCCACCGTGTTCGCCATGCCGTCCATCGCCGAGCTGCAGAGCATCGCGACGATGGAGGCGATGGCCTCGGCCCTCCCCGTCGTCGCCGCCGACGCGATGGCCCTCCCGCACCTCGTGCACGACGGCGAGAACGGCTACCTCTTCGCTCCGGGCAGCGCCGAGGCCCTCGCCGAGCGCCTCACCGCCGTGCTCACGGCCGATCAGGAGGACCTCGAGGCGATGAAGCGCGCCTCCCTCCGCATCGTCGCCTCGCACGACATCAACCGCACGATCAGCACCTTCGAGAGCCTGTATCGTGGGGAGCCGGTGGCCGATCCGGCCTCCGACGCAGCGTCCGCACCCGCCGCCACCTGACGGCCGCTCGGACGGCCGCCGCGGGGCGTTAGCTCAGCCGGTCAGAGCAGCGGACTCATAATCCGTCGGTCACGGGTTCAAGTCCCGTACGCCCTACTCCGCTCCACCCGCGGTCGTTCCTCCTCTCCAGCGCCGGGTCGGGCCTCCACCTGATGTCGTTCTCGTCGGAGCGGATGGTCCGGCCCCGTCAGGCCGACGGGCCGTGCCTCAGGACGGCGCCGACGCGGTCCTCGCCGGCACGCCGACCGCGGACGAGTCGGAGGCGACGTCGCGGACGACGACGGCGCCGGCTCCGATCCGCACACGGTCGCCGACGGTCACGTCCCCGACGATCGTCGCGCGGGCTCCGATGTAGACGTCGTCGCCGATGACGGGGGTACGGCCCTTCGACTCGCCGATGGTGACGCCGTGGTAGATGAACGCGTTCCTCCCGATGACCGTGCGCGGGTGCAGGATCACGCCGCGGCCCCAGTGGGGGAGTCGCAGGCCGGGCCCGACCTGAGCGGTCGGCGGCAGCTCCGCTCCGACGATCATGCGGGTCCAGACGAGGTCGGCGAGGCGGTAGACGAGGTGGAGGGGGAGTCTGGTCCTCCGAGAGCTCGAGTACTGCCCGAGTCGGAGGACGAGGACGGTGAGCCGGTCGGAGGCGTGGCCCTTGGCGGCCAGGTCCGCGCGGACGACGGCTCGGAGTTCGGCGAGATCCATGCTCCCAGTCTGGGTGGGAGCCTCGCGGGCGGGGCCGGGCCGTCGGAGATCGTCCGAGGCGTGGCGAGCATTCGCGAGCGGACGACGCGGTGGCGCGATGCGCTAGCACGTCCCGACGCGCCGCGCCCGTACTGGCCGCTCCCCGCTCGACGTGATTGCCTGATCCTGTGCCTGACCTTCCGATGTTCCCGCTCGGCTCCGTGCTCCTGCCGCACATGCCGCTCCCGCTCCGGCTGTTCGAGCCGCGGTACCTGCGGATGCTCGGCGACGTCCTCGAGGACGAGACCCTCGCGTTCGGCGTCGTGCTCATCGAGCGCGGCCAGGAGGTGGGCGGCGGCGACCAGCGGTTCGCGGTCGGTGCCCGCGCGCGCATCCTGAACATCGACGGGGCGGAGTCGTTCGTCACGCTCGACTCGGTCGGCGAGGAGCGCTTCGAGGTCGTCCGCTGGTACGAGGACGACCCGTACCCACGCGCCGAGGTCCGGCTCCTGCCCGATCTGGAGTGGGACGAGAAGCACGCCCCCGCGCTGGCCGCGGCGGAATCGGCGGTCCGCACGGCACTGGCGGTCGCGAGCGAGTTCGTCGAGCAGCGCTACGGCGCGGTCGTCGAGCTCGCCGAGGATCCGGCCGCGCACGCCTGGCAGCTCGCCGGCGTCGCACCGGTCACCGAGCTCGACCGCCTCGCGTTCCTCCGCAGCTCCACCATGGAGGAGCTGCTGGAGTCGGTCCGGGAGCGCTCCGCCGAGGCGACCGAGTCGTTCCGCGCCGGCTGGGCCTGAGCCCCGTCCCGGCGTCCCACGACGAGCCCGTCAGTCCTCGAGGCGGACGCCGCGCTCCTCCGCCAGCTTGACCAGGTCGTCGACGACCACGAGCGCCATCCGCACCGAGCGGTCGCGGCGGTACTCCTCGTCGTCCGGGTCGATCCGCGAGGTGCGGTCGAGGGTCTCCTCGATCGACTGGGCGAGCTCGCGCCACGCGTCCTGACGGGCGTCGTCGACGAGCGTCGCGAGGTACTCCTCGTCCTGCGCACGCCTGTGGAGGGAGTCGGCGACCAGGAGCGAGAGCCGCTCGCGGTGGTCGAGGTTGTCGACGTCGGCCGAGCGGTAGTCGTGCACGTGGTCGGAGCGGCCGCCCACCGAGGTCACGTCGGCGGCGATGCCGCGCAGGCGCTCGGCGGCTGCCTCGGACTCGCGCGCCAGCTTCTCGAGCTCCTCCGCGGCGACGACGGAGTAGCGGCCCGAGTCGAAGGGGACGTCAGCACCGAGGCCGTCCATCAGCACACGGTTCTTCACGGCCATCCGGCTCGCGTACTGCGCGAGCATCAGGCCCTCCTCGGCGGCCTCCTCGACGGAGGCGGGCTCGCGCGACGGGTTCTCATCGGGGTCGTACGGCTCCATCTTGAACCTGCGTCGACGCCGGAACCACACGTGCGTCACCTACATCCCGGAGCAGGCGCCCCGCCCGCCGGAGCACCTCTTCGAGAGTACCCGGCGGGCGGGCGCCGTGGTCGGCGGCTCAGGCCTCGCGCCAGTCGTCCTGCCGGAGGTGGGAGCCGGCCTGCGGCCCCATCTGCAGCATCCCGCCGTCCACGACGTACGAGGATCCGGTGATGTAGGAGGCGGCGGGAGAGGCCAGGAAGGCGACTACCGCCGCGATCTCGCGGGCGTCGCCGGGGCGGCCGAGGGGGATGCCGGGGCGGTCGATCGTGACGGGGTCCACATCCTCGGCGTCGTTCATCGGCGTCGCGATCTCCCCGGGGGCGACGGCGTTGACGGCGATGCCGAGGGAGCCGAGCTCGAGTGCGGCGACCTTCAGCAGGCCGCCCAGCCCGTGCTTGGCGGCGGTGTAGGCGACGGAGCCGACCCGCGGCTGGTGCTCGTGGACGCTGGTGACCGCGATGATCCTGCCGCCCTTTCCCTGGGCCGCCATGCGCCGCGCGGCGCGCTGGAGGCAGACGAACGCTCCGTCGAGGTTCAGGGCGACGGTCGAGCGCCAGCTGTCGAGGCTCTGAGGAAGGGCTCGCCTCCGCCTCCGCCCGCATTGCTGACGGCGACGTCGAGCCCGCCCAGTCGATCCGCGAGGTCGTCGATCACGTCGCCCGCGCCCTCCAGATCCGTCGTGTCGAGGCGCGCGATCTCGGCGCGCCGGCCGAGGGAGCGAATCTCCTCCGCCGTGCCCTGCGCGCCCTCCTCGTCGCTGTGCCAGGTGATGCCGACGTCCATGCCCGCCTCGGCCAGTGCCACCGCGGTCGCCCGGCCGATGCCGGAGTCAGAGGCGGTCACCAGTGCACGGGTGGGCCGGAAGTCTCGAGGTCCCTGGGTCATGTCGTCTCCTGTCTCGATCGGGCCGCCGATCCGGCGGACACGGGTCGATCCCATCAGGGGATCCGACGCGCTCTGGAGCCGGTTGACAGGTCCGGGCTCGCGCGAGACGCGTGGCGGTGTCCCCGCTGAGCGCCCCGATCGCGTTGACTGGGCGGATGGATCACCGGCGCATCTCGGTCGTCGTCCCCGTGAAGGACGACGCCCGCCACCTCGAGCAGCTGCTCGAGCTCCTCCGCGAGCAGACGCTCGCTCCGTTCGAGATCGTCGTCGTCGACGACGGGAGCACCGACGACAGCGCCGCCGTCGCGCGAGCGGCGGGCGCGCGGGTGGTGCGGCACGACGGAGCCGGGATCCCGGCGAGCACGGCGCACGGCTTCGACGAGGCGCACGGCGACGTCCTCGCACGGCTCGACGCCGACTCCCGCCCGGGACCCGACTGGCTGGCGCGCCTGGCCGGCCACTTCGCCGATCCCGAGGTCGGAGCGGTGACCGGTCCCGGACGCTTCGACGAGCTCGGCCCGATCGCCCGGGTGATCGCGCGGGTCGCCTACATGGACGCCTACTTCGTGCTGATGGGGTCGGCGCTGGCCAACTGGCCGCTCTTCGGCTCCAACTGCGCCGTCCGCCGGTCGGCGTGGGAGGAGATCGCGGAGGAGATGCACCGGCACGACGCCTACGTGCACGACGACGTCGAGATCAGCGTGCACCTGGGACTCAGACACCGGATCGTGCTCGACCGCCACCTCGAGGTCGGCATCTCGGCCCGCCCCTTCGGCGCCTTCGCGGACATGCTCCGCCGGTTCGACCGCGCTCTCCACACGCTGGCGCGGCACCCCGGGATGGGGTCGTCCCTGCAGCGCTGGACGCACCGGGTGCGCCGCACCCACCGCGACCGCCTGCGAGCGACGGCCGCGGCGCGCCGCTCCGGCTGACGACGAGAACCGACGGCGCCGCCTGAAGGCTAGGGCTGGGCCGCGTCCGGCCGGGCCGCGTCGGGCTCGGCCTCCGCCGCCCGATCCTCTCCGGGCGCGGTGCGCCCCTCCTTCGGCATCGCCCAGACCGCAGCGAGCATGCCCACGGCGAGGACCGTGAGCGCGATGCAGACGAAGCGGGTGCCCTCGGCGAGGTCCGCCGGTGCGGGGACGCCGCCGCCCGCCTTCGCGTTCACGATCGCGCCGAACACGGCCACGGCGACGGCGCTGCCGATGTTCCGGGCGAAGAAGTTGGTCGAGGAGACCACTCCGCGCTCGTTCCAGTCGACGCTCGACTGCGCCCGGATCAGCGTCGGAGTCGCCACGAGCCCCATGCCGGCGCCGATCAGCACGCAGAAGCCGGCGATCTCCCACAGCGTCGAGGAGGCGCCGAGCAGGACGGTCAGCGCCGTGCCGATCACGACGAGCCCCGCTCCGAGGAAGCCCGTGTTGCGGAAGCCGATGCGCAGGTAGAGCCGGCCCGACAGGCTCGCCGCGACCGGCCAGCCGAGCGTCATCGCCGCGACGGCGAAGCCCGCGCCGAGGGCGGAACTGCCGAGCACGCCCTGCGCGAAGGTCGGGAAGTACGAGGTGACGCCGAGCGTGATCGCGCCGACGGACACCGAGACCAGGCTGGTCGAGATCAGCACGCGCCGCGTGAGGAACCAGAGGGGGAGCACCGGGGCGGCAGCTCGCCGCTCGATCGCGACGAAGCCGGCGAACGCGAGGGCCGAGACGACGAACACGCCGACTCCGGCGGGGGAGAGCCACGGCCAGGCGCTGCCGCCCTCGAGCAGCCCGAGGATGAGCAGCGCGGTACCCACGGCGAGCACGGAGGCGCCCGCCACGTCGATCCGCTGCTTCTCGCCCCGCGTGGTCTCGCGGAAGCTGCGGATCAGGAGGAACGCCGCCAGGAGGCACAGGGGGATGTTGACGAGGAAGATGCCGCGCCAGGCGCCCAGGTCCGAGAGCACGCCGCCGAGGGTCGGCCCGACGACAGAGGAGATGCCCCAGACGCTCGCGAGGTAGCCCTGGGTCTTCGCACGCTCGGCGACCGTGTAGATGTCGCCGGCGATGGTGATGCCCATCGGCTGGATCGCTCCGGCCCCCAGGCCCTGCAGGGCTCGGAACGCGATCAGCGCGGGCATGCTCCAGGCGAGGCCGCACAGGAGCGAGCCGACCAGGAACAGGGCGATGCCGATCAGCATGATGGGCTTGCGCCCGATCACGTCGGCGAGCTTGCCGTAGAGGGGGACCGAGACCGCCTGGGCCAGCAGGTAGATCGAGAACAGCCAGGGGAACTGCTCGAAGCCCCCCAGGTCGGCGACGATGGACGGCACGGCCGTCGAGAGGATCGTGGCGTCGAGGGCGACCAGAGCGGTCGAGATCATCAGGGACAGCAGGATCGGGCCGCGCTCCGAGCGCAGTCCGACACTCGCGCGGGTGGGGGCGTCGGTCACTCTGCCCAGGCTATTCCACAGCCGGGGGATGGAAGCGGGGAGGAGAGGATCCGCTCCAGGGCTCGGTAGACTGGTGGCATGGAACTCGTTCTCTGGCTCGTCGTGTCCGCCATCGCCGGTGTCGGCCTCGTCTCCGGAGTCGCGGCTCTCATCGCCATGACGCGGGCGCCCTGGTCGGCCGACAAGTAGCCGCCCGGCCGGCCTCGCGCCGGCACTACTCGTAGATCCGCACCACGCTCCACTGCAGCTCCGTCGACGCGACCACGTCGAGCACGAACGCTCCGCCGGTCGCGAGGTCCGTCGCCTGGAAGCGCCAGCCGCCGATGCTCACCGGTGTGCGCCCGAACGTCGGCGGGAACCCCTCGAGGGGCGCCCACCACTCGCTCGTGCAGGTCCACACCGTCGGCCGGTCGGTCACCAGGTAGCTCCCGCCCCGCCACTCGAGCGCGATCGGCACTCCCTCGCCGTCGGTCGAGACCAGCGCCGTCTCGTCGATCACCGCCATCGTCGTGCTCCCGTTCACTCGCCGGACCCGGTTGGCCGTTCGAACATGTGTTCGATAGTCTGCGAGTGTACGCCGCGGCGCTCGTGCTCGCCACGGCCGCGGATCGACCGGTGGGAGGCGCGATGATCGAGTGGAGTCCGCTCCAGATGCTGCGCAGCAGCGGGCAGGACGAGTGGGTGATGGTCGACGCCCTGCGCACCGGCCGGATCGGCCTGGTGCGGCGCATCGAGACCGGCCCGTACCGCGAGACCTGGTTCCGCGCGGTGACCTGGGCGGCCGAGCCGGAGAGGCGGACGCTCGTGGGCTACTCCCGCTCGATGGACACCATCGCGGCCGCCCTGTGGGCCCATCAGCCGCCGACGGCGCAGGAGAAGCCCTTCCCCGGCTACCCGCCCTCGCGGCCGTCGCCGTGACTCCTTCAGCGAGAGGGGCCCTGCCGTCCCCGCGACGGCGGCCTCCGTGTCCGCCACGGGGGAGAATGGCCCGATGCTCCTCGCACTCGTCGGCGGCCCCACGGGGGCGTGGCGGGCGGTCGACCCCGTCGGCGGCGCCGAGGCCGGGAGCGGCAGGGGGCCGGCCGAGCTGGCGGCGTTCGTCCGGGAGCGGGAGCCGGAGCGCCCGCGCTGGGTCTGGGACGACACCGCGCGCTGGTACCCCGCACTGCTGTCGGCCGGGGTGGTCGTCGCCCGGTGCCACGACCTCCGGCTGGCCCGCGCGATCCTCCGCCGCTCGGTCTCCGCCGCCTCATCGGCTCTCGCGCGCTCGCCCCTCGACCCGTGGGACGAGGGAGCCGCGGCCCCCGCCGCGCAGGACACGCTGATCGGGTTCGAGGAGGCGGCGGGCGGCTCCGACGAGCTCGACCCCGTCCTCGAGCTGGCCCGGCAGGAGGAGGCGCTCTCCGGCGCCGCCGAGGCCGGCCGGCTCCGCCTGCTGCTCGCCGCCGAGTCCGTCGGCGCCCTGATCGCTCGCGAGATCGCCCACGCGGGGCTGCCGTGGCGCGCCGATGTGCACGACCGGGTGCTCACCGGGATGCTCGGCCCCCGCCCGCTCTTCGGCGGCCGCCCGGCCCTGCTGGAGGCGCTGGCCGACCGCCTGCGCGACGAGCTCGGCGCGCCCGAGCTCAACCCCGACTCGCCGGCCGAGCTCCTCAAGGCGCTGCGGCGCGCGGGGCTGCCGGTCGAGTCGACGCGCTCCTGGGAGCTGCAGTCCCTCGAGCACCCCGCGGTGCCGCCCCTCCTGGAGTACAAGAAGCTCTCCCGGCTGCTCACCGCTAACGGCTGGGCCTGGCTCGACGCGTGGGTGCGCGACGGCCGGTTCCGGCCGGAGTACGTGGTGGGCGGCGTCGTCACCGGCCGCTGGGCGACCTCGGGCGGAGGGGCGCTGCAGCTGCCGCGGCAGATCCGCGCCGCGGTCACCGCGGATCCGGGCTGGAGCCTCGTGGTCGCGGATGCCGCGCAGCTCGAGCCGCGCATCCTCGCCGCGCTCTCGGGCGACTCGGCCATGGCCGCCGCCGGGCGGGGCCGCGACCTCTACCAGGGCATCGTCGACGCCGGCGTGGTCCCCGACCGGCCGAGGGCGAAGGTCGCGATGCTGGGGGCGATGTACGGGGCGACGAGCGGGGAGGCCGGGCGGCTGCTCCCGAGGCTCGCCCGTGCCTACCCGCGCTCGGTCGCGCACGTCGAGGCGGCGGCTCGGGCGGGGGAGCGCGGCGAGAGCGTCTCGACGTGGCTCGGGCGCAGCTCGCCTCCCGGCCCCGAGGGGCTCTCGGCCGATGCGGCGCGGGCACGCGAGTGGGGACGCTTCACCCGCAACTTCGTGGTGCAGGGGACCGCGGCCGAGTGGGCGCTCTGCTGGATGGGCGAGCTGCGGGCGCGACTGCGCGCCGAGGGCGGCGCGGTCGGCCGGGCGCACCTCGTCTACTTCCTGCACGACGAGGTGATCGTGCACGCTCCCGCCGACGTCGGCGAGCGGGTCACCGCGATCGTCCGCGAGGCGGCGGTGCGCGCCGGACGCTCGCTCTTCGGAGAGGGCGAGGTCGACTTCCCGGTCACCGTAGCCGTCGTCGACTCCTACGACCAGGCGAAGTGAGACGCGGGATCAGTACCAGTGCGGCGAGCGGTTGTTCCAGCTCGACCACGCGTTGCAGGGCGAGCCGTAGGCGCTCTTGATGTACGAGAGACCCCAGTCGACCTGCGTCGCCGCGTTCGTCTGGTAGTCGGCTCCCGAGTTGGCCATCTTGCTCGCCGGGAGGGCCTGCGGGATGCCGTAGGCGCCGGAGGAGCGGTTCAGCGCGTTCCAGCGCCACCCCGACTCGCCGTTCCACAGCGGGATGAGGCACCGGTCGACCTGGTCGGCGCCCCAGCCGAAGCGGCCGACAGCGGTGCGGGCGTAGGCCTGGGCCTGCGCGGGGGAGAGGCCGTCCGTGCGTCCGGCGTAGGTGCCGAGGGCGGCGATGGTCTTGGCGGAGCTGTTGCGCGCGCCGGTCGGGTCGTCGTCGCCGAGCTCGACCGGGCCGCCTCCTCCGCCGCCTCCGCCTCCGCTGTTGGAGGGCGCTGCCGGAGCGGCGGCCGCGGCGGGAGCCGACGCGGCGCGCTGGCGGGCGGCCTCGGCCTCGGCGGCGAGGCGGGAGAGCCGCTGCTGCTCCTCGAACGCCGACTTCGCGTCCTGGCCGTCGGCGTACTCCCGCTCGATCTCGGCGGTGGTGTTCTTGAGCGAGGCGAGCTGGGTGTAGAGCTCCTGGCTGTACTTCTCCTGGTCGGCGACCTTGGCGTCGGCCTCGGCCTGAGCGGAGCGGGCGGCCGAGAGCGCGTCGGCCGCGGCGGTGGCGAGGGAGACGCGCTCGCCCCGGGCCTGCTCGGCCTGAGCGGCGAGGGAGACGGCCTGGTTCTCGGTCGACTGCGCCGCGGTCTGGAGCCGGCTGGTCTGCTGGGTGAGTTGCGTCATGGTGCCGAGGCGGTAGAGCAGCTCGCTCGACTCGTCGCCGCCGATGAGGAGGTTGAGCGTCGCATCGGTCCCGCCGTTGCGGTAGAGCTGCGCGGCGAGACGGCCGGCCTGCTCCTTCGCGGCGTCGGCGTCCGAGCGGGCGGCGGAGGCGCGCTCCTCCAGGGCGCTCACGCGCTGGGTCGCCTCGTCGAGAGCGCTCTGCGCGGCGTCCGCCTCGGCGGCCCGGCTGATGGCGGCGTCGGTGAGGGCGGCGGCCTGGTCGCGCAGGTCGGCGAGGAAGGCGGTGATGCGGTCGACCTCGGCGGCGGTGGCGCTCTCGCTCGACTTCGCGGCCTCCACATCGGACCACGAGGGGTAGTCGGACGGGTCGTAGGCGGCGGACGCGGAGAGCGGAGCGGCGAGGGCGGCGCACAGGACGAGGACCGTGCCCGCTCCGGCGGCGACGAGGCGCCGGCGCGCCCGGGAGGGGACGCGGAGACCGAGGGGGGTGCGGGACATGCGAACCACCCTAGGCGACGGCACCCGCGCCTGTCTCGTCCTAGCTCGAGGCTCGACGGCCCCGACGGGGACGCTCGAGAGCGTATCCGCGGACGCCCCGTCCCGGCCCGTCGCCCGTGAGCTCGTCGCGAGCCGCCTCGAGGAGGCGCCGCAGGGCCTCCTCCCGCACGCCGGCGGCGATCGCGGCGAGGCGGCGCTGCGGGTGCGCGTCCTCCTCCTCCGCCTGCTCGTCGGCGGTGGCGGGCAGCGAGCTCTCGTACGCGTCGAGGACGGCGGCGAGGTCGGCGCCGGACAGGCTCGAGGCCAGCAGCACCCGGTCGAGGACGTCGTCCCAGTCCTCCTCCGGGGACGCTCCGTCACCCGTCAGCCAGGCGGCCGCCTCCGCGCGGCCCTCGTCGGTGAGCGCGTGCAGGGGGAGGCCGTCGTCGGTGGACCCGGCCGAGACGACGAGGCCCCGCTCGCGCAGGCGCTCGAGCGTCGAGTAGATCTGGCCGACGTTGACCCGGGGCCGGTGCGCGGCACGGTCGAGGAGCTCGGCGTGCAGCTGGAGGCCGTAGGCGGGGCCGAGCGTGAGCAGGGCGAGCAGGCCGTCGCGGACGGACACGGTGCTCCTCCCGGCGGGCGTCTGGCGGTGTGCGGCGTCCGGCGGCGCGGACGACCCGAGTATAGGCAGGAGCCGCCTACGGCCGGTCGAGCAGGCGCGGCGAGCCGCCTTGACGGAGGTCCGCCGCTCCTGCATGATCGGGCGTGGTGGCACGTCCACCGTCATAATCGAAGAAGGCGCACCGCAGAGTGTTCCGTGGTCCGGGTCGTTGGGGAAGACGCACCGGGACGAACGGAGGACACCATGGTGGCGCAGCAGACTCGGGGTGTGCTCTTCGTGCACTCCGCCCCCCGCGCGCTCTGCCCCCACCTCGAGTGGGGGACAGGTCGCGCCCTGGGTCGTGCCGTGAACTTCGCCTGGATCGAGCAGCCCGTGCTCCGCAGCACACTGCGCGCCGAGTTCGCCTGGGAGGGCCCGGTCGGAACCGGTGCCGTCATCGCCTCCGCTCTCCGCGGCTGGGCCGACGTCCGCTACGAGGTCACCGAGGAGCCCTCGCCCGGCGTCGACGGCGGCCGCTGGATGCACACGCCCGAGCTCGGCATCTTCTACGCCCAGACCGACAGCGCGGGCAACACCGTCGTGCCCGAGGACCGCATCCGCTCCGCCATGGAGCTCGCCGGCGCCGACCCCATCGAGCTGCACCGCGAGCTGCGCCTCGCCCTCGGCCAGGCATGGGAGGACGAGCTCGAGCCCTTCCGCTACGGCGGCGACTTCGCCCCCGTCGTCTGGATGCACGGGGTCGGCTGAGTTCGTTCGACGCCGCTCCTCGCGCGGCGTCGCGCAGTCGGCTCGGTCGGGTGGTCGGGTTCCGTGGAGCGGCTTGCGTCCGGCGACGCCGATCCGCTGGCACGCGGATCGGCGGATACGCCTCGCGGGGGCCGCTCGCTCCCGCACCCCTGAACCAGGCGGCCAGCGGACCCCCGTTCCGGCAGAGGCCCGCCTCGAAGTCGCGCCGTCGCCTCGCGGTTGCCGCTCGCTGGCACGTCGACCAGACGGTCGGCGGAGCACCGCGTTCCGGCGGAGGGCGTCGGAAAGCTCGTGGAGCCGCCCGCACCTCTGTTGCGCACGACGCCGACGGCCCGAGTAATGGCGAGTCGCACGCTCCCCACGAGCGCAGCCGCCCTGATCCGAGCATCCGACCCGAGTCGCGGCGAAGCCCGCGCTCCCCTCGAGCACAGCTGCTTGAACCGAAGCTTTCGACCCGAGTCGCGGCGAAGCCCGCGCTCCCACCCGGACAGCTTCCGCGATCGGAGTATCCGACGCGAGTCGCGGCGAAGCCCGCGCTCCCACCCGGACAGCTTCGTTGATCCGAGCATCCGACCCGAGCCGCGGCGAAGCCCGCGCTCCCCACCAGCACGGCGTGCTCACCAGCCCGCACCAGACGGCGGCGCAGATCCCTCGCGGCACGAGGCGTATCCGGGGATCCGCGTTCCAGCGGATCACCGTCGCCGCACCGCACCGGCCCTCGGAAACCCCGCCCCCCTCCCCAGCGGACGCGCCTGCGCCGCGCAAGGAGCGGCGCAGCCCGCTTTCCGCACGGTGGAGCGGGGCTACGCCCCGCTACACCGTCCGGAAAGCGGCAACAGCATTGTGCCCCCCGAACCCGAACGAGTTCGAGATGGCGACCAGCGGTCCGTCGCCGAGGGCGCGGGGGCTGGTGACGACGTCGAGGGGGATCTGGGGGTCCTGCTCGAAGAGGTTGATGGTGGGGGGTGCGGTGCGCTCGTGGAGGGCGAGCACGGTGAAGATGGCCTCGAGCGCGCCGGTGCCGCCGAGGAGGTGGCCGGTGGACGCCTTGGTCGCGGAGACGGCGATGTTCGGGAGGTGGTCGCCGAAGACGCGCAGCAGGGCGCGGTACTCGGCGATGTCGCCGACCGGGGTGCTCGTCGCGTGGGCGTTGACGTGGGTGACGTCGGTGAGCGCGGCTCCGGCCTGCTCGAGGGCGCCGATCATGGCGCGGGCGGCGGCGGAGCCCTCGGGGTCCGGCGCCGTGATGTGGTACGAGTCGCTGGTGACGGCGCCGCCGGCGAGCTCCGCGTAGATGCGGGCTCCGCGGGCGAGGGCGTGCTCCTCGGTCTCGAGGATGAGCGTCGCGGCGCCTTCTCCGAGGACGAAGCCGTCGCGGGAGACGTCGTAGGGGCGCGAGGCGGTCGCCGGGTCGTCGTTGCGGCGCGAGAGGGCCTGCATCGACGCGAAGGCGGCGATCGGGAGCGGGTGGACGACCGACTCCGTGCCGCCGGCGACGACCACGTCGGCGAGGCCGAGCTGCATGTGCTCGTAGGCGTTCGCGAGGGCCTCGGTGCTGGAGGCGCAGGCCGACACGTCGGTGCGGGCGTAGGCGCGGGAGGGGATGGCCATGCTGATGGCGGCGGCGGCCGCGTTGGGCATGAGCATCGGGATGGTCATCGGGAGGACCCGGCGGGGACCGCGCTCGCGGAGGGTGTCCCACGCGTCGACGAGGGTCCAGAGGCCGCCGATGCCGGTCGAGTAGTCGACGCCCACGCGGAGCGGGTCGACGTCGGTGATGCCGGAGTCGGCCCAGGCCTCGCGGGCCGAGATGAGCGCGAACTGGCTGGAGGGGTCGAGGCGCTTCGCCTCGGGGCGGGAGAGCACCTCCTCCGGGCGGACCTTGGCCTGGGCGGCGAAGGTGACCGGGATGTCGTACTGGGCGACCCAGTCCTGCTCGAGGGAGCGGACGCCTGATTCGCCGGCGAGGAGTGCGTTCCAGGACTCCCGGGCGGTCCCGCCGAGGGGAGTGCTGGCACCGATTCCGGTGACGACGATCTTCTTGGTCATGACGAGCTTCTCTGTTCCGTGTGGGTGGGTGCCGGGCTCACCCCGGCCGACGATCGCCGGCCGGGGTGTCCGCCACGAGGACGGGGTGCGCGGGCGACGACTACTCGGACGCCTTGACGATGAAGCGGACCGCGTCGCCGACCGTCTTGAGGTTCTTGACCTCGTCGTCGGGGATCTTCACGTCGAACTTCTCCTCGGCGTTGACGACGATGGTCATCATCGAGATGGAGTCGATGTCGAGGTCGTCGGTGAACGACTTGTCCATCTCGACGGAGTCGGTGGCGATGCCCGTCTCGTCGTTGACAAGCTCGGCCAGGCCGGCGAGGACTTCTTCGTTGGACAGTGCCATGGTTCTCTCCTTGGGGGTTCTTCGGGTGTTCGTCAGTGACCGTAGGTCAGTTTAGGGGTGGGGTCGCGCCGGTCACGGGAGCACCACGACCTGCGCGCCGAACACCAGTCCGGCGCCGAAGCCGATCTGCAGCGCGAGTCCGCCGTGCAGCTCCGGGTGCTCCTCGAGCAGGCGGTGGGTGGCGAGCGGGATCGACGCGGCGGAGGTGTTGCCGGTGGTCTCGATGTCGCGGCCGATAGCGACGGTCTCGGGCAGCTTCAGCTGCTTCGCGAGCTCGTCGATGATGCGCATGTTCGCCTGGTGGGGGATGAACGCGGCGAGGTCCTCGGGCTGGACGCCCGCCTCCGCGAGCGCCTGCTTGGCGACCTTGGCCATCTCCCAGACCGCCCAGCGGAAGACCGACGGGCCGTCCTGGCGGAGGGTGGGCCATTCGGCGGTGCCGTCGCGGTAGGCCGCGAGCGGGTTGTCCATGCCGACGGTGTCCCACTTGGAGCCGTCGGATCCCCACACGGTCTTCGAGATGCCGGCGGTGTCGCTGGGGCCGACGACCGCGGCGCCCGCGCCGTCGCCCAGGAGGAAGGAGATGCTGCGGTCGGTCGACTTGACCAGCTCGGACAGCTTCTCGGCTCCGACGACGAGCACGTACTCGGCCAGGCCGGAGCGGATGAAGGAATCGGCCTGGGCGATGCCGTAGGTGTAGCCGGCGCAGGCTGCCGAGATGTCGTACGCCGGGGCGGGGTTCGCCCCGATGCGGTCCGCGAGGAGCGCAGCCAGCGACGGGGTCTGCACGGTGTTGCTGATCGTGGAGACGAGCACGACGCCGATCTGGTCCGGGCGGATGCCCGCCTTCTCGATCGCCTCGAGGGAGGCGGTGGTCGCGAGGTCGACCGCGTGGATGTCGGCGGAGGCGCGGCGGCGCTCGATGATGCCGGTGCGCTGGCGGATCCACTCGTCGGAGGAGTTGATCGGCTCGATCAGGTCGTCGTTCGGGACGACGAGGTCGCCGCGTGCCGCGCCGATGCCGAGGATCCGGGTGTACGCGCTGCCGCTGGACTGGGTGAGGGAAGGGGTCGTCATGGGGTCTCTCCTGCTAGGCGGCGTGCTCGTCGAGGAAGGCGCGAGCGGCGTCCACGTCGTCGGGGGTCGTGATGGCGATGCTCGGCACGCTCTTGAGGCCGCGCTTGGCGAGGCCGACCAGCGCGCCGGCGGGTGCCAGCTCGATGATCCCGGTGACGCCCGCGTCGGCGAAGGCCGCCATGCAGAGGTCCCAGCGGACGGGGGAGGCGACCTGGCCGACGAGCAGCTCGAGGAACGCGGCACCGGAGTCGACGACCGACCCGTCGCGGTTCGTCCAGAGCCGGAGCGTCGGGTCGGAGGGGGTCAGCCCGGCGGCGACGCCGGCGAGGGAGTCGCGGGCGGGCGCCATGTAGCGGGTGTGGAAGGCGCCGGCCACCTGCAGGGGGATCACGCGGGTCCCGCGGAGCGGCTCCGCCTTGAGCGCCTCGAGCGCGTCGACCGCGCCGGCGACGACGATCTGCCCGCCGCCGTTGTAGTTGGCCGGCTCGAGGCCGAGCTCGTCGAGACGGGCGATCAGGGCCTGCTCGTCGCCGCCGAGGACCGCGCTCATCGCGGTCGGCTCGGCGGCGGCCGCAGCGGCCATGGCACGGGCGCGCTCGCGGACGAACACCAGCGCGTCGGCCTCGGTGAGGACCCCGGCTCCGGCAGCCGCGGTGATCTCGCCGACGGAGTGTCCGGCGATGCCCGCGATGCGCTCGCGCCGTCCGCCCTCGAGGAGGGCGGCGAGGCTCACGAGTCCCGCGGAGACGATCAGGGGCTGGGCGACCGCGGTGTCGCGGATGGTGTCCGCGTCCGAGACGGTGCCGTGCGCGGCGAGGTCGATGCCGACCGCCTCCGAGTGCGCGGCGACCTGCTCGGCCACGGAGGGGATCTCGAGCCATGGGGCGAGGAATCCGGGGGTCTGGGAGCCCTGACCCGGGGCGACGACGACGATCACGGTATCCAGTCTTCCGATCTGCGCTCGCACGTGCGGCGCGTGGAGCCACTGACAAAGCACAAAGAGCTTGTCGCGGGTCTACAAGTGTTCAGGGGCGGGAGGGGTTCGGCGAGCGGAGGGCCTCAGCGGCGGGACGGCTTCCGGCGGACGGCGCCGTCCGGGTCGCTCATGGAGCCGAGGATGAGGGCGGACTGGAGGATGAGCGCCTCGCGGGCGCCCGTCGCGTCCCAGCCGATCACCTCGGCGACCCGCTTGAGGCGGTACCGCACCGTGTTCGGGTGCACGAACAGCTCGCGAGCGGTCGCCTCGAGGGAGCGGCCGTTGTCGAGGTAGGCCCACAGCGTGGTCAGAAGCTCGGTCGAGTGCTTCTGCAGGGGCCGGTAGATCTGCGTGATGAGGCTCTGGCGGGCGAGCGGGTCGCCGGCGAGGGCGCGCTCGGGAAGGAGGTCGTCGGCGTTGACCGGTCGCGGCGCGTTCCGCCAGGAGCGGGCGACCGCGAAGCCGGCGAGGGCCGCGCGGGCGCTGCGGGACGCCTCGACCAGGGTCGGCACCTCGTGGCCGAGGACGAGGTGGCCCGTCCCGAAGCCGGGCTCGAGCGCCTCCGCGATCTCGAGGAACGCGACCGGCGGGCCGGTCTCCTCCGTGGCGTTCTCGCTCGGCTCGGCGCGGCCGATGACCAGGACGAGCCGGCTGCCCTGCACGCCGATCAGCACGTCGGCGTCCATGTGCCGGGCCGTGCGGCGCAGCTGGTCGACGTCGAGCATCTTGGGGGCGGTGCCCACCAGGACGGCGACCTCGCCGTGGCCGTGCCAGCCGAGGGCGGCGATCCGGCTGGGCAGCTCGTCGTCGGCCTCGCCCGTGAGGATCGAGTCGACGACCAGCGCCTCCAGGCGCGCGTCCCAGAGACCTCGGGCCTCGGCGGCGCGCGCGTAGACGTCGGCCGCGGCGAAGGCGATCTCGCGCGAGTAGAGGAGGATCGCCTCGCGGAGGTCCTCCCCGCCGTTCTTGATCCGGTCCTCGACGACCTCGACCGTCACCTTGATCAGCTGCAGCGTCTGCGTCAGCGAGACGGAGCGCAGCAGCTCGCGGGGAGCGGCTCCGAACACGTCCGCCGCGATCCACGGCGTGGCCGACGGGTCGTCGAACCACGAGATGAACGAGGTGATGCCGGCCTGGGCGACGAGGCCGACCGCCGAGCGCCGACCGGGGGGCATGCTGCCGTACCAGGGCAGCGTGTCCTCGAGTCGCTTGATCGTCTGCGTCGAGAGCTCACCGGCGAGGGTGCGCAGCCAGGCGAGGGTCTGCTCCTTCGTGCGGGGAGCGCCCGGCCGGGTGGCCGGACGCTCCGCCGCAGGAGCAGGACCCCGCGCACTCGACGGTGCGGGTTCCTGCGAGAGCACGGACTCGTCCGTCAGCTCTCGCCGCCCGCGTTGCCGGTGGTGCCGGCGTTGACGTCGAGGAGGCGGTACTTCTCGATCGCCTGGACGGCGAGCGAGGGGTCGATCTCGCCGCGCTTGGCGAGCAGCTGCAGCGTCCGCACGACGACCGAGGGGCCGTCGATCTGGAAGTAGCGCCGCGCCGCCGCACGGGTGTCCGAGAAGCCGAAGTCGTCCGCGCCGAGCGTCGCGAAGTCGCCCGGGATGAACTGGCGCAGCTGGTCGGGGACCTGGTGCGAGAAGTCCGAGACGGCGACGAAGGGGCCCTTCGCGTCGGCCAGCTTCTGCGTCACGTACGGCACCTGCTCGGCGTCCTCGGGGTGGAGGAAGTTGTGCTGCTCGGCCTTGATGCCGTCGCGGCGCAGCTCGTTCCACGAGGTGACCGACCAGACGTCCGCCGAGACGCCCCAGTCCTCGGCGAGGAGCTTCTGCGCCTCGATCGCCCACGGCACCGCGACGCCCGAGGCGAGGAGCTGGGCCTTCGGCCCGTCCCACTGGCCCCAGGAGATGCGGTGGATGCCGCGGACGATGCCCTCGACGTCGACGTCCTCCGGCTCCTTCGGCTGCACGATCGGCTCGTTGTAGACCGTGATGTAGTACATGACGTTCGGGTCGGTGTGCTTCCCGCCGTACATGCGCTCGAGACCGGACTGCACGATGTGCGCGATCTCGTACCCGTAGGCCGGGTCGTAGCTCACGACCGCGGGGTTGGTCGCCGCGAGGATCGGGGAGTGCCCGTCCGCGTGCTGGAGGCCCTCGCCGGTCAGCGTGGTGCGTCCTGCGGTGGCGCCGATCATGAAGCCGCGCGACATCATGTCGCCGGCCGCCCAGATCGCGTCGCCCGTGCGCTGGAACCCGAACATCGAGTAGAAGACGTAGACCGGGATGAGCGGCTCGCCCTGCGTCGAGTACGAGGTGCCGATCGCGGTGAACGCCGCGAGGGCGCCCGCCTCGTTGATGCCGACGTGGAGGATCTGTCCCTGCGGGCTCTCCTTGTAGGCCAGGAGGAGCTCGCGGTCGACCGACGTGTAGTGCTGGCCGCGAGGGTTGTAGATCTTCGCGTTCGGGAAGAACGCGTCCATGCCGAAGGTGCGCGCCTCGTCCGGGATGATCGGGACGACGCGGTTGCCGAAGTCCTTCGACCGGAGGATGTCCTTGAGGATGCGGACGAACGCCATGGTGGTGGCGATCTCCTGCGTCCCGGAGCCCTTCTTGCCGACCGCGTACGCCGAGTCCTCGGGGAGGTTCAGCTGCGTGTACTTCGAGCGGCGCTCGGGGAGGTAGCCGCCGAGCGCGCGGCGGCGCTCCTGCAGGTACTCGATCGCCTCGTCGTTCTGACCGGGGTGGTAGTACGGCGGGAGGTAGGGGTTCTCCTCGAGCTGCGCGTCCGTGATCGGGATGCGCATGGTGTCGCGGAACGACTTGAGGTTGTCCAGCGTCATCTTCTTCATCTGGTGGGTCGCGTTGCGGCCCTCGAAGCTGCGGCCGAGACCGTAGCCCTTGATGGTGTGGGCGAGGATGACGGTGGGCTGGCCCTTGTGCTCCGTCGCGGCCTTCATGGCCGCGTAGATCTTGCGGTAGTCGTGGCCGCCGCGGCGCAGGCCCCAGATCTGCTCGTCGGAGTAGCCCTCGACGAGCTTCTTGGCGCGCGGGTCGCGGCCGAAGAAGTTCTCGCGGACGTAGGCGCCGTCCTCCGTCTTGTAGGTCTGGAAGTCGCCGTCGGGCGTCTTGTTCATCAGGTCGAGCAGCGCGCCCTCGGTGTCGCGGGCGAGCAGGTCGTCCCACTCGCGGCCCCAGATGAGCTTGATGACGTTCCAGCCCGCGCCGCGGAAGTACGACTCGAGCTCCTGCACGATCTTGCCGTTGCCGCGGACGGGTCCGTCGAGGCGCTGGAGGTTGCAGTTGACGATGAAGTTCAGGTTGTCGAGGCCGTCGTTCGCGGCGACCTGGAGCTGACCGCGCGACTCGACCTCGTCCATCTCGCCGTCGCCGAGGAACGCCCAGACCTGCTGGTCGGAGGCGTCCTTGATGCCGCGGTTGGTGAGGTACTTGTTCGCCTGCGCCTGGTAGATCGCGTTGATCGGGCCGAGGCCCATCGACACGGTCGGGAACTGCCAGAACTCCGGCATGAGCCGCGGGTGCGGGTAGCTGGAGAGCCCGCCGCCCCGGTGCGACTTCTCCTGGCGGAATCCGTCGAGCTGGTGCTCGCTCAGGCGTCCCTCGAGGAAGGCGCGCGCGTACGGGCCGGGGGAGGCGTGGCCCTGGATGAAGATCTGGTCGCCGCCGCCCGGGTGGTCCTGGCCGCGGAAGAAGTGGTTGAAGCCGACCTCGTACAGCGAGGCGCTCGACGCGTACGTCGAGATGTGGCCGCCGACCCCGATGCCGGGACGCTGCGCGCGGTGCACGAGGATGGCCGCGTTCCAGCGGATCCACGCGCGGTAGCGGCGCTCGACGTCCTCGTCGCCCGGGAAGTCGGGCTCGTTCTCGGGCGCGATGGTGTTGATGTAGTCCGTGGTGGGCACCATCGGCACGCCGAGGTGGAGCTCCTTGGAGCGCTTGAGGAGGCTGAGCATGACGTCGCGCCCGCGACCCCGGCCCCGCTCCTCGACGAGCGCATCGAGCGACTCGTTCCACTCCGACGTTTCCTCGGGGTCCGAGTCCACGTGACCGACGGAATACGGGTCCTGATCGTTAACAGTCACCCTCGACCTCTCTCTGGGGGCAGATCGTGCCCGAGACATCACTCTCATGAAGCGGTGCGGATCCGCGGATCCGGGGCTCGGATGACGAGCCGCGCGCGGGCACCTCCGTCAGCCTAGCGATTCCCGTGCCCCGAACCTGGAATCGCACTGTGGTGATCCACGAGGAATGGGCGCCGACGACTGTAGGAGAGCGCCAGACGGGACGCGTCGACCGGCCCGTGATCGGGGGAGACGGCCGTTCCTTGGAGTCTGCGCGGAGCGGGTCTAGCATTGCCCCTCGTGCTCGCGCGACTCTCGTGCGCACGGAAGGACATCGGACCGATGGCTCTCGAGAAGCTGACCCTGGCTCCCGACTTCGAACTCGCGAACCAGTACGGCGAGCGCATCCAGCTGGGCGACTTCCACGGGCGGCGCAACGTCGCCCTGGTGTTCTTCCCCCTCGCCTTCTCCGGCACCTGCACGGGCGAGTTCTGCGCGCTGCGCGAGAACCTCTCCCTCTTCGAGCACGCCGACGTGGAGCTGATCGGCATCTCGGTCGACTCCAAGCACACGCTGCGCGCCTGGGGCGAGAAGCAGGGCTACGACTTCACGCTCCTCTCCGACTTCTGGCCGCACGGCGACGTCGCCAAGCAGTACGGCGTGTTCACCGAGGCGAAGGGTTACGCGACCCGCGCGACCTTCCTCATCGACAAGGCCGGCGTCATCCGGGACACGTTCATGACCGCCCCGGGCGAGCCGCGGTCGATCGACGCCTACCGCGCCGCGATCGACGCGCTCGCCCCCGCGCACGTCTGACCCTCCGGAGGCGGACCGCCCCGGTCGTCAGCTGAGGATGTTGACGGCCCGCGAGATCACGAGGGCCAGCAGGACGAATCCGGTGAACGCCTCGGCGATCATCAGGAGCTTCATCCGGCTCGACAGCGGCATCGTGTCGGTCGGGCTGAACGCCATGGTGTTCGTCGTCGACACCGAGAGGTAGTCCACGAAGCCGGGCCGCCAGTCGGCGCGCTCGGAGGAGGTCGCGGCGACCTCGGGCGCGGTGTCGCGGTAGGTGTCCTGCGGGAAGGCGAAGTCGGCCGCCGGCAGCTCGGTGCGGGGAAGCGTTCCGCGGGCGACCGGACCGCCGCGGTCGAGCTCCCAGAACAGCAGCGCGTACGCGACGACGTTGGTGACCCAGACCTGGAGCGCGGTGAGCAGCAGCGGCGGGCCGTCGGCCGTCCCGTCGACGAGGTCGATCACCACGGCGACCACGTTCACCTGGTTCGCCACGGCGAGCACGACCGCCAGGGCGATGGAGACCCCGCGCGACCAGCGCGTCTCGCTGTCGAGCCGGTGCGGGTTGACGACGAACAGCGGCACGAGCAGCGCGAGCGTGATGCCGGCGGCGACGAGGCGGACCTCCGAGGTGTCGGCGCTGTGGCCGGCCACGTTCAGTGCGACTGCCACCAGGATCGCGGCGGAGGCGGGCCAGCGGCTCTCGGCGCGCCGCCTCGCCCGGGAGTCGCTGTCGGCGGTCATGTGCCGAGGCTAGTGCCCGCAGGGGGCCGCTCCGCCTGCCGTAGGATCGAGTCGATCGTCCGCGGGTGCTCCCGCGACGGGGGCCTTTAGCTCAGTTGGTAGAGCGCCACGTTTACACCGTGGATGTCATCGGTTCGAGCCCGGTAGGGCCCACCACATCCGACGATCGGACACTGCGCGTCAGCGGGACTGGCGGCGCTTGTAGGGCTTCGGCTGGCCCTTGACGATCGGGGCGCGCCCAGTTCCCTTGGAGGCCTTGGCCTTGCCTCCCGACTTCGGGGCCGCCTCCGGCTCGTCGCCGAGCGCGGCGAGCTCCTCGCGGGCCGAGGCGAGGCGCTGCCGCCCGGCCGCGGTGAGGGTCGTGGCGGCGGCACCGGGCTCGAAGAGCGGCTTGCCGAGGTCGAGCTCGACGGCGGCGACGGAGGAGTCGAGCTTCTGCCGCGAGATGCCGAGGCGCTCGGCGGCGCGCACGAAGTGCAGCTCCTCGGCGACCGCCACGAAGTGGCGCAGCTGGCTGATCTTCATCCCGAACCCTTCACGGCCGCTCCCTGCGGCACGACCACGGTACGCGGTCCGGGAGGGGGCGCCGACCGCCGGGAGCGCCACCAGGAGCAGCGGCGACCCGTCGATCCGCGCCAGAGGCCCCGGCGGACATTGCCGGACGGAGGCGGGAGGCCTACGGTCGCGCCCGTGGGCGGTCCCGAAGCCGGCCACGGAGAGAGGCCGACGTGGGCGCGCTCATCTACAGCTCGATCGCGTCGCTCGACGGCTACGTGAACGACGCGGACGGCGGATTCGCCTGGGCGGAGCCGCGACCCGCCGTGCACCGCTTCATCACGGAGCGCGAGGGGCGGGTGCGCACGTACCTGTACGGGCGGCGCATGTACGAGGTCATGCGCGCGTGGGAGCAGACCTGGGCCCTCGCGGAGGAGTTCGCGTTCATCCGCGACTTCCAGGAGATGTGGCGGGCGGCCGACAAGGTCGTGTACTCGACGACACTGGAGTCGGCCGAGACCCGCCGCACCCGCGTCGAGGGCGGGTTCGACCCGGTCGTCGTCGCCGCGCAGGTCAGCGCCGCCGACCACGACGTCTCGATCGGCGGGCCGACCCTCGCCCGGCACGCGCTGCTCGCCGGGATCGTCGACGAGGTGCAGGTCTACACGGTGCCGGTGGCGGTGGGCGGCGGGACCCACTTCCTCCCGTGCGGGTTCCACGCGCGCCTCGACCTGCGCGAGGAGCACCGCTTCGCCGACGGCACGGTCTTCACGCGCTACAGCGTGCGGCGATGAGACCGGCTACTCGGCGCCGACCAGCGCGGCGATCCGCGAGGCGAGCCGGGCGCCCTGAGCACGTCCGGCGCGGGCGGAGGCGGCGCGGACGGCCGGGTCGAGCGAGTTCGGGCCGAAGGCGCGCACCGACTCCTCGTCGGCGTAGAGCACCTCGACCCGCGAGTCCGCGAGGGCGTCGAGCTCGCCGGTCGGGATCAGGCCCGCGCCGGGCGTGCCGACTCCGGGCAGCGGAGTGACGATCAGGACCCAGTCGGCTCCCGCGGCGAGGTCGGCGTTGCTGCCGGAGCGGACGCCGCCGTCCATGTAGCGGACGCCGTCGATGCTGACGGGAGGCCAGACCCCGGGGACGGCGCAGCTGGCGGAGATCGCGTCGACGAGGCCGACACCGCTCTCGCGGTCGAACACGCGCAGCTCACCGGTGGCCGTGTCGACCGCGGTGATGAGCAGACGCTGCTCGGGCCAGTCGGCGTCGCCCACGCGGGCCGAGATGACGGCCCGGCGGGTGTCCTCGGGGAGCGTCTCGGCCTCGAGCGCGAGGGTGCCGATGCGGCGCCGCGCGTCCTGGGGCGAGGTCGCGCCCTCGACGGCCGCGGCGAAGAGGGCCTGGAGGCGCTCACCGTCGACGTCCGCTCCGATCTCGGCGGACTCCTCCTGGAGCTGGGCCTCGTACGACTCGTCGAGGCCGGTGCCGGTGCTCAGCTGCGCGGCGACCGCGGAGCCCGCGGAGGTGCCGATGAAGGTCGTCGACGGATCGAGCAGGAGGCGGGCCGCCTCGGGGGAGGCGTCTGCGAGGCCGCGGAGGACGCCGAGCTCCCAGGCGATTCCGGCGAGGCCGCCGCCGGCGAGGACGAGTGCACCAGGCATGGGGGAGGTCCTTTCGATCAGGATCAGGAGGGGGCGGGCGCTGCGGAGCGCCGCAGCACCAACGCTGTCACATCGTCGTGCGCGTCGTCTGCGAGAGCATGCAGACGCTCGAAGAGAGCGGGGTCGTCGTTGCTCCGCACCAGCTCGGCGAGACGGTCGAGCGCGTCGAGGCGCCCGCCGAAGACGTCGAGCAGGCCGTCGCTGCAGGAGAAGAGCGCGTCGCCGGGGGCGAGCACGCGCTGCTCCTCCTCCCAGGAGACGTCGGCGGCGATGCCGAGCGGGACGCCGGTGGAGGCGAGCCGCTCCGTGGTGCCGTCGGCGCGCAGCAGGAGGGTGAGGCCGTGGCCGCTGTCCACGAACGCGACGGCGCCGCTCGCGAGGTCGACCCGGGCGATCAGCGCGGTCGCGAACATCCCGGTCGCGGTCAGGTCGGGCAGGAGCTGGCGGTTGACGGCCTCGACGGCTGCCGCGGGAGGGAGCTCCGGCCGCGCCTGGAACGCGGAGCGGATCGCGGAGGCGACGATCGCCGCCGACACCCCCTTGCCCATCACGTCGACCAGCTCGAGGGAGAGATCGTCCCCGCTGCGACGCCACGCCGTGTAGTCGCCGGCGACGTCGTGCAGCGGCGTGGTCAGCGAGTCGAGGCTCCACTCGCCGAGGTCGAGGCGCGGGGGCCAGAGCCGCTCCTGCGTCTCGCTCGCGCGTCCGGAGAAGGCGATCTCGCGCAGCTCCCGCTCCGCCCACCGGCCGAGGTCCTCGAGGATCTCGCGCTCCTCCTCCGAGAAGCCGCGCACCTCGCTGTCGATGATGCAGATCGTGCCGACGCGGAGGCCGTCCCCCACGACGAGCGGGCGGCCCGCGTAGAAGCGCACGTGAGGGGATCCGGTGACGACTCCGCGGTCGGCGAACCGCGGATCGGCGGTGGCGTCCTCGACGACGAGGATGTCGCCCTGCTGGACCGTGACGTCGCACATCGAGTCGGCGCGCAGCATCCTGCTCGCCCGCGCCGAGCGCTGGGGCGACTTCGTGAACTGCGTCGACTCCTCGAGGATGTTGATCTCGGCGAGGGGGACGCGCAGGAGCCGGCGGGCGATGCGGGTGATCCTGTCGAAGCGCTCCTGGGGGGTGCTCAGGCCGATCCCGAGCTCGGCGATCGCGGCGAGGCGGGCGCGCTCGGTCGGCTCGCTCACGTGCGGGTCCGGGCGAGTGCCCAGAGGTTCTGCCCGTCGACACGGCGGTAGGAGAACTCGGTGACGAGGGCGTGGATGAACGGGATCCCGCGGCCTGCCTCGTCCCACTCGTCCGGCATGTCGCGGGGATCGGCGACCTCGGCGGGCGCCTCCTCGGCGGAGTCGTTGAGCGAGGCGCGCAGCTCGGTCGCGTCGACGCGGATCTCGACCAGGCAGATGATGTGCCGGTACGACCGGGCGTGCTGGACGATGTTCGAAGTCAGCTCGACCAGCGCGGTCTCGAACGACATCCGGTCGACCGGCGCGACGCCCGGCTCCTCGAGCCACAGCTCCTCGAGCGCCTCGTGGACGACGGTGACGCCGTCCTCGGGCGGCGTGCGCACGACGAAGGAGCGCTCAGGCACGGTAGGCCTCCTCGACGGTCTCGGCGCTGCCGAGCAGGCGGTCGAGGTTGGACAGGCCGAGCACCATGGCGGGCTGCTCGTCGGCGGCGGCCACGCGCAGCTCGCCGCCCGCCTTCCGCGCCTCCTTGAGTCCGGCGACGAGGACGCCGAGCCCGGACGAGTCGAGGAACTCGACGGCCGCCAGGTCGACGACCACGCGGACCTCTCCCGCCTCGAGCGCGCGCTGGAGGACCGCTTCGAGCTCCCACGCCGTGGACAGGTCGAGCCGGCCGACGGGGCGGATCACCACGATGTCGGGCTCGATCCGCTCGGTGCTGATCCTCGAGCTGGGCTCCATGGTGTCCTCCTGACGGGACGGCACGCGGTTCCGCAGGGCTCGGAGACGTGGTGAGGACGCGGTCGGGCGCGCGACCGAGGGGCTCCGGATCCGATGCGGGGGTGAATCGGGGAGTTCGTCCGCCTCCGACCGTACAAGGGAACGGGGCGCCCCGTGGGAGGCGTGACCGCATCCGCGCTGCGACACGCAGTGCGCGGCCCCGGGAGGAGGCTCCGCTCAGCCCCTCGCGGCGGCGAGAGCGTCGGCGGCGAGCCGCACGGAGGCGTCCCGGCCGGTCAGCCAGAGCGGCACGGAGCGGGCGCGGAGCCCCGCCGACTCGAGCGCCGGGACCGCGTCCGCGTCCTCCTCGCCGACGAGCCAGGCGTCGAGGAGGCCGCCCCCGCTCCGGGCTCCGTAGTGCCGGCCGACGGCCTCGGCGGAGGTCTCGACGCCGATCGCGGCGAGGCAGGCGTCGGCCATGCCGCGCACCACCGCGCCTCCGATGACGGGGGAGACGCCCACGACGGGTGCGGAGGTACGGCGGAGGGCGTCCGCGATCCCGGGCACTCCGAGGATCGTGCCGATCGAGACGACGGGATTGGAGGGGGCGACGAGCACCGCGTCGGTGTCGGCGATCGCCTCCAGCACGCCCGGGGCGGGGCGGGCGCTCTCCACCCCCTGCTGGACGAACCGGCGGGCGGGCGCGGACGCGCGCAGCCGCACCCACCACTCCTCGAAGTGGAGGAGCCGCACGCCCTCGCCGGGGAGCTCGACCTCGACGTGGGTCTCGACGTCCTGGTCCGACATCGGCAGCAGGCGGACCCCCAGCGGCCAGCGGGCGGTGATCCGGGCGGTCGCCTCCGAGAGGGTGAGGCCGTCGCGCAGCATCGAGCTGCGGGCGATGTGGGTGCCGAGGTCGAGGTCGCCCAGGGTGAACCACGGCCAGCCGACGCCGAAGGCGGTGAGCTCGGCCGAGACCCGCTCGCTCTCGCCGGCCCGCCCCCAGCCGCGCTCCGTGTCGTTCACTCCGCCGAGCGCGTAGGTGATCGAGTCGAGGTCGGGGCAGACCTTGAGGCCGGTGAGCCACATGTCGTCGCCGGTGTTGACGACGACGGTGATCTCGCTCGCCTCGCCGCCGGCGGCCTCGAGATCGCGGAGGTGCTCGCGGACCGCCGAGGTGAAGCGGGCGCCGCCGACGCCTCCGGCCAGGATCGTGATGCGCATCCGCCCACGCTAGCGGCACGGACGGATTCCTCCCCCGGCGAGCCTTAATGCTGCGGATCCGCGCCGGAAACACCAGGGAAACGTCGAACCCCGACGATGAAGCCCTGTCCCCGGAGCCGGATGGTCCGTCATTGCCTTCGGGCCCGGCGGGGACCACAGTGGGTCCACGTCCCCGGCTCCGCACCGCCCGGCGGAGCACACCGGAGCCGGACAGGGACGCCCGAGCATGGAGGTACCGATGACCATCGTCCGCGCAGCGATCACCCAGACGACCTGGACCGGCGACAAGGAGTCGATGCTCGACAAGCACGAGCGGATGGCCCGGGACGCCGCAGCCGACGGCGCGCAGATCGTCTGCTTCCAGGAGCTGTTCTACGGCCCGTACTTCGGCATCACCCAGGACAAGAAGTACTACCGCTACGCCGAGCCCGCCGACGGGCCGATCGTGCAGCGCTTCGCGGCCCTCGCGAAGGAGCTGGGCGTGGTGATGATCCTCCCGATCTACGAGGAGGAGCAGACCGGCGTCTACTACAACACCGCGGTCGTGGTCGACGCCGACGGGACGATCCTCGGCAAGTACCGCAAGCACCACATCCCGCACCTGGACCGCTTCTGGGAGAAGTTCTACTTCCGGCCCGGGAACCTCGGCTTCCCGGTCTTCGACACCGCGGTCGGCAAGGTCGGCGTCCACATCTGCTACGACCGCCACTTCCCGGAGGGCTGGCGGGAGCTGGGCCTGAACGGCGCCCACCTCGTCTTCAACCCCAACGCCACCAAGCCCGGCCTGTCGAACCGCCTCTGGGAGGTCGAGGGCCCGGCGGCCGCGGTGGCGAACGGCTACTTCGTGCTGCAGCCCAACCGCGTCGGCCGGGAGGACAACGAGTACGGCGACCTCGCGGTCGACTTCTACGGCACCAGCCAGATCATCGATCCGCGCGGGGAGTTCGTCGGCGAGCGGGGCTCGGGCGAGGCCGAGGAGATCCTGATCCGCGACCTCGAGATGGACATGGTGCAGGAGATGCGCGACGACTGGCAGTTCTACCGGGACCGCCGGCCGGAGTCGTACACCAGCATTCCGAAGCCGTGACCGCAGACCGAGACGGGGAAGACCGATGAAGACCCTCATCACCGGCGGGACGGTCGTCAACGCGACCGGCACCGGAGCCGCAGACGTCCTGATCGACGGCGAGACCATCGCCGCCGTCCTCGCCCCCGGCTCCACGCTGCTGGGCTTCGACCTGGCGGCCCACGTCGACCGGGTGATCGACGCGCGCGGCAAGTACGTCATCCCGGGCGGGATCGACGCGCACACGCACATGGAGATGCCGTTCGGCGGCACCTCCGCCTCGGACACCTTCGAGACCGGCACGCGCGCCGCGGCCTGGGGCGGCACGACGTCGATCGTCGACTTCGTGGTGCAGTACCCGGGCGAGAGCGTCGTCGACCGGTTCCAGGCGTGGCAGGAGAAGGCGGCCGGCAACTGCGCGATCGACTACGGCTTCCACCAGATCCTCTCGGACGTGCAGGACTCCTCGCTCGTCGCGATGGACGAGCTGATGCGCGAGGGGGTGACCAGCTTCAAGCTGTTCATGGCCTACAAGGGCGTGTTCCTCTCGGACGACGGGCAGATCCTCCGGGCGTTCCAGAAGGGCGCGGAGAACGGCGCGATGATGATGATGCACGCCGAGAACGGCGCCCTCATCGACGAACTGGTGAAGCAGACCCTCGCCGCCGGGAACACCGCGCCGTACTTCCACGGCACCTCTCGCCCCTGGCAGGCGGAGGAGGAGGCGACGCACCGGGCGATCATGATCGCCGACCTCACCGGCGCGCCGCTGTACGTGGTGCACGTCTCCGCGAAGCAGGCGGTGGAGCAGATCGCGCAGGCCCGCGACCGCGGCATGAACGTCTTCGGCGAGACCTGCCCGCAGTACCTCTACCTCTCGCTCGAGGAGCAGCTCGGCGCGCCGGGCTTCGAGGGCGCGAAGTGGGTGTGCTCCACGCCGCTGCGCTCGAAGGCGGAGGGGCATCAGCACCACATGTGGCAGTCGCTGCGCACCAACGACATCCAGATGGTCTCGACCGATCACTGCCCCTTCTGCATGAAGGGCCAGAAGGACATGGGGATCGGCGACTTCTCGAAGATCCCCAACGGCATCGGCTCGGTGGAGCACCGGATGGACCTGATGTACCAGGGCGTGGTGTCGGGGCAGATCTCCCTGCCGCGCTGGGTCGAGCTCACCTCGACCACCCCGGCGCGGATGTTCGGGATGTACGGGAGGAAGGGCGTCATCCAGCCCGGGGCCGACGGCGACGTCGTCGTCTACGACCCGAGCGGGCACACCTCGATCGGGATCGGCGAGGGCCGAAGCCACCACATGAACATGGACTACTCGGCCTGGGAGGGCTTCGAGATCGACGGCCACGTCGACACGGTGATCTCCCGCGGCAGGGTCGTCGTCGACGACGGCTCCTACGTCGGCACGAAGGGCGACGGGGCGTACATCCCGCGCGGTCTGAGCCAGTACCTGATCTGAGCCGGCACCCGATCCGAGCCAGCACCTGATCGAGCAGAAGGAACCCCATGGACTTCGGAGTCGTCCTCCAGACCAACCCGCCCGCCTCGCGCACCGTCGCGCTCGCCGTCCTCGCGGAGACGCACGGCTTCGACTACGCGTGGACCTTCGACTCGCACCTGCTCTGGCAGGAGCCCTACGTGATCTACTCGCAGATCCTCGAGAGGACGCACCGGATCACGGTCGGCCCGATGGTCACCAACCCCGCCACGCGCGACTGGACGGTCATCGCCTCGCTGCACGCGACGCTCAACGAGATGTACGGGAACCGCACGGTGTGCGGGATCGGACGCGGCGACTCGGCGGTGAGGGTGACCGGAGGAGCTCCGACGACGCTCAAGACGCTGCGGGAGTCGATCCACGTCATCCGCGAGCTCGCCAACAGCCGTCCGGTCGAGTACAACGGCCAGACGCTGCAGTTCCCGTGGAGCCGGGGCTCGTCCCTGGAGATGTGGGTGGCCGCCTACGGCCCGCTCGCCCTGAAGCTCGCGGGCGAGGTCGGCGACGGCTTCATCCTGCAGCTGGCCGATGTGGACATCGCGCGCTGGATGATCGGCGCCGTCAAGGAGGCGGCGGCGAACGCCGGCCGGGATCCCGAGTCGCTGCAGTTCTGCGTCGCGGCGCCGATGTACATCGGCACCGACCGGGAGCACATGCGCGACCAGTGCCGCTGGTTCGGCGGGATGGTCGGCAACCACGTGGCCGACATCGTGGGCCGCTACGGCGCCTCCGGAGCGGTGCCGCAGGCGCTGACGGACTACATCGCCGGGCGCGAGGGCTACGACTACAACGAGCACGGCCGCGCGGGCAACAGCCACACCGCCTTCGTGCCGGACGAGATCGTGGAGCGCTTCTGCGTGCTGGGCACGGCGGACGAGCACGTCGAGAAGCTCCGGGCGCTCGCCGACATCGGCGTGACGCAGTTCGCGGGCTACCTCCAGCACGACAACAAGGAGGAGACGCTGCGCGTGTACGGCGAGCGGATCATCCCGGAGCTGCGCGAGCACATCGTGGCCCGCGCATGAGACCGGCCCTCGCGCGCGGGCTCGTGCTCGGCGCCGCCGGGCTGCTCCTGCTCGCGCTGGTGTGGGAGGGCTGGAAGGTGCTCGGGCCCGAGGCCGGGGTGGTCGTCGGAGGAGTCACGGTGCTCCCGCGCACGAGCGCCATCGCGATGCCCCACCTCTGGGAGATCGCGGCCCGGCTCGGCGAGCCGGTCACCGGAGCGCGGAACGCCCCGGCGCTCTGGTCGGCCGTCCTGGGGGCGAGCGCCTTCTCGCTCGGGATCGCCGCGGTCGGCTGGGTCGTCGGCACGGTCGTGGGGCTGCTCCTGGCTCTCCTGATGCAGCGGTTCCGCACGGCGGAGTCGGCGGTGCTGCCCTGGATCGTGCTGAGCCAGACGGTGCCCCTGATCGCGATCGCCCCACTGGTGCGGCGCTGGGGGTCGCAGCTCGAGCTCGGACCGGTGACTTGGGAGAACTGGATGTCGGTGGCCCTGATCGCCTCCTACCTCGCGTTCTTCCCCGTCTCGATCGGGGCGCTCCGCGGGCTCGGCTCGCCGACGGCCCACCAGGTCGAGCTGATGCACGTCTACGGCGTCGGCTGGTGGAAGACGCTGGTGCGCCTGAGGCTGCCGGCGAGCGTGCCCTACCTGCTGCCGGCCCTCCGGCTCGGAGCGGTCAGCGCCGTCGTCGGCACGATCGTCGCCGAGGTCTCGATCGGCCTGCGCGGCGGGATCGGCCGCATGATCATCGAGTTCGCCTCCGCTGCCGGAGGCGACCCCGCCAAGCCCTGGGCGCCGATCCTCGGGGCGGTGCTGGTGGGCCTCGCGGCCGCCGGCGCCGTCGCTCTGCTCGGCACCCTCCTCCGTCCGTACCGCCGAGGGGAGCAGCCCGCATGAGCCCTGCAGGATCCGCGGTCGTCGTCGACTCCGTCACGAGGACCTTCACCACCGCCCGCGCCGCGAGCGTCACGGCGCTCCAGGACGTCTCGCTCGAGGTGGCCGCGGGGGAGTTCGTCTCGCTGATCGGCCCGTCCGGCTGCGGCAAGTCGACGCTGCTGCGGCTGATCGCCGACCTCGACGAGCCGGACTCCGGCTCGATCGCGGTGTTCGGCAAGACGGCCCGGCAGGCGAGGCTCGACCAGGACTACGGGATCGCGTTCCAGCAGGCGGGCCTCCTGCCGTGGCGCACGATCCGGGCGAACATCGCCCTGCCGCTGGAGCTGCACGGCGTCGCCGCGACCGCCCGGCGCTCGCGCGTCGACGAGCTGCTGGCACTGGTCGGGCTCGGCGACTTCGCCGACTCCTACCCGGACCAGCTCTCCGGCGGGATGCAGCAGCGCGTCGCCATCGCGCGGGCGCTCGCCGAGAGCCCGCGCCTGCTCCTCATGGACGAGCCGTTCGGGGCGCTCGACGAGATGACCCGCGAGCGGATGCAGACGGAGCTGCTGCGGATCCGGCGCGAGACCGGCGCCGCCGTCGTCTTCGTCACCCACTCGATCCCGGAGGCGGTGTTCCTCTCGGACCGCGTCGTGGTGATGTCGCCGCGGCCGGGCAGGATCCGCGACGTCCTCCCGGTCGGACTCGCCGGAGCATCCGAGCGCGACGCGGCGGTCAGGGAGGACACGGCGTTCTTCCGCGACGTGAGCGCCGTGCGCGAGCTGCTGCACGGCGATCCCGCCGCCGTGCCGCGCGGAGTGGAGAGCCGGTGAGCACGACGGCGCTGGCGCGCAGCGTGCTCGCGCCGGTCGTGCTCGGGATCGCCGCGGTCCTGCTCTGGCAGGCCGGGGTCACCGCTCTGGCGATCCAGCCGTTCGTGCTCCCGTCGCCGCTGGCGATCGGACGGGAGTTCGCCGCGAACCTCGGCTCCGTCGCCGAGGGCAGCGCGGTGACCGGCCGCAACGCGCTGGTCGGCCTGCTGGTCGGCGCGGTGCTGGCGGTCGTGGTCGCCGGACTCTCGGCGCTCGCGCGGGTGTTCGACGGACTGGTCGCGCCGATCGTGGCCGCGGCCGCTGTCGTGCCGATCGTCGCCCTCGCTCCGGTGCTCTACACGATGTTCGGAGCGAACGCCGAGACCGCGAGGCAGCTCGTCGCGGCGCTCGCCGTGTTCGTGCCGGTGTACGTGACGACGCTGCGCGGGCTGCGGCAGGCCGCTCCGGTGCACCGCGACCTGCTGAAGGCCTACGCGGCGACCCCCTGGCAGACCGCCCGCACGATCACGCTGCCGGGAGCAGTGCCCTACGTCTTCACGGGGCTCCGCATCGCCTCCTCGCTCGCGGTGATCTCGGCGCTGGTCGCCGAGTACTTCGGCGGACCCGTGGGCGGGCTCGGCAAGTCGATCACGACGGCGGCCTCGGGCAGCGACTACGCGCTCGCCTACGCCTACGTCCTGGGCGCTGTGCTCGTCGGCCTCGCGTTCTACTGCGTGACGGCCGCGCTCGAGGCGTTCGCGCTGCGCCGCAGCCGGCTGCGCTGAGCGCGGCGCCGCGCGTCCCCGCACCCTCCTCGATCCTCCCGATTCCCGACTCCACCCGACGCACCATCCGCACCGCCCGCATCATCAGCGCCACCTGCACCACAGCGCCACCTGCACCACAGCACCACCTGCACCGCCGCACCACGGGGCGCGCCGCACCGGCGACCCCGCAGACCGCACCAGGAGGACCCGTGACCAGACGCACCCGCATCACCCTGACGACGACCGCCGCCTTCGCGGCCGTGGGCCTCGCGCTCACCGGCTGCAGCGCCTCCGGCGGCTCCGAGTCGGGGTCGGATTCCGGCTCCGGCGGCCTCACGCCGGTCATCCTGCAGCTGCAGTGGGTGGCCCAGGCGCAGTTCGCCGGGTACTACGCCGCGCTCGACCAGGGCTACTACGAGGACGAGGGCCTCGACGTGACGATCGCCGAGGGAGGCGGCGACATCGTCCCTCAGGACGTGCTCGCCTCGGGCGACGCGGACTACGCGATCTCCTGGGTGCCCAAGGTCCTCGGCTCGATCGAGCAGGGGGCCGGGATCACCGACGTCGCGCAGATCTTCGAGCGCAGCGCCACCACGCAGATCTCCTTCAAGGACAAGGGGATCACCTCGCCGGCCGACCTGGCCGGGAAGAGCGTGGGCAGCTGGGGCTACGGCAACGAGTGGGAGCTGTTCGCCGGCATGCAGAAGGACGGCGTCTCCCTCGACGACATCTCGCTGGTGCAGCAGCAGTTCGACATGAACGGCTTCCTCGCGGGCGACATCGACGCGGCCCAGGCGATGACCTACAACGAGTACGCCCAGGTCCTGGAGACCGTGAATCCCGCCACAGGCGAGCTGTACCAGCCGGACGATCTGAACGTCATCAGCTGGAACGACGTGGGCACCGCGATGCTCCAGGACGCGATCTGGGCGGACGCGGGCAGGCTCGCCGACGACGACGCGTACGCCGAGCAGACGGTCGCCTTCATCAAGGCCTCGATCAAGGGCTGGATCTTCGCGAAGGACGATCCGCAGGCGGCGGCCGACATCGTCACCGCGGCCGGATCCACCCTCGGCACCAGCCACCAGCTCTGGATGACCAACGAGGTCAACAAGCTGATCTGGCCCTCGACGAGCGGCGTCGGGATGATCGACGAGGCCGCGTGGCAGCAGACGGTCGACATCGCGAAGGAGACGGAGAACGAGACGGGGGCGACGATCATCAGCGCGGACCCGCCCGCCACCGCCTACTCGAACGAGTACGTCGAGGAGGCGCTCGCGGAGCTCGCCGACGAGGGAGTGGACACGAGCGGTGCCGACTACGCGCCGATCGACGTGACGCTGGAGGCCGGCGGCGCCTGAGCCCGGACTCCGCCCCTCCCGGCTTCTCCCGGCCCCTCCGGCCCCGGAGGGGGCCGGGAGGGGTAGGCTGGACCCTCGTGACTACTTTCAAGAAGACGCCGTTCACCGTGAACGTGCGCGACCTCGTGAGGCGACCGGGCGAGATGCGTGAGCACCGCCTCGAGCTCGAGGCGCCGGAGCAGTTCGGCGAGGGGATCGTCGCGGTCCGCAAGGGATCGGCCGTCGATCTCGACGTCCGACTCGAGTCCGTGCACGAGGGGATCCTGGCCAGTGTCGAGGTGTCGGCGAGGGCCGACGGCGAGTGCAGCCGGTGCCTGACCGACATCTCCCTGCCTGTCGATGTCGAGTTCCAGGAACTTTTCGCGTACTCTTCTGACGAAGCTTTCGACTATGAGGTTCACGACGACCACGTGGATCTTGAACCTCTGGTCAGGGATGCGGTGGTTCTGTCGCTGCCGTTCCAGCCGGTCTGCCGGCCGGACTGTCCGGGCCTCGACCCCGTCACGGGGGAGCGGCTGGCCGATTCCTCCACGCCCGAACCCGAGGCGCCGCGCGACTCCCGGTGGGCCGCGCTCGCAGGGTTGAGCGAGGGGGACGGCGGGGCCGCAGCGCCCGGAGCTTCCACCGACAGAGCTTCCGCAGACAGCGGTGAGGGCGCGACCGCCCGCACCGAATCCGACTAGAGGTAGAGAAGAGAGAATCATGGCTGTTCCCAAGAGGAAGAAGTCCCGCGCGAACACCCACGCCCGTCGTTCGCAGTGGAAGGCCGAGGTCCCCACCCTCGTCAAGACCATCGAGAACGGCAAGGTCGTCTACAGCCTTCCCCACCGCGCCAAGGTCGTCGAGGACTCCGCGGGCACCGCGCTGTTCCTCGAGTACAAGGGCCGCAAGGTCGCCGACGTCTGATCCCGCTCCTGGTCCGCACGGCGCGGGGCGCACCGCCTCTCGACGAACGGACCGCGGTCCATGGTGAACCAGACCTCCGCACGACCCTCCAGCGACGACCGGTCGCGTCTGGAGGCCACGCTCGGCGTGAGCCTCGACGGTGAGCTCTTCGAGCTCGCCCTGACGCACCGGTCGTTCGCTTTCGAGCACGGCGGCATCCCGCACAACGAGCGCCTCGAGTTCCTCGGCGACTCGATCCTCGGGCAGGCCGTGACCGTCATGCTCTACACCGAGTACCCCGCCCTCAGCGAGGGCGACCTGGCCAAGCGCCGGGCGAGCCTGGTCTCGACCGTCGCGCTCGCCGAGATCGCCCGCGGCATCGGCCTGGGCGAGTTCCTCCGCCTCGGACGCGGCGAGGAGCTGACCGGCGGCCGCGACAAGGCGTCGATCCTCGCCGACACCGTCGAGGCCATCATCGGCGCCGTCTACCTGGGCACCGGGCCCGACGCGGCCCGCGACCTGGTGCTGCGCCTGATCGCCCCTCTGCGGGCCGATCCGCTCCGCTTCGGCGTCTCGATGGATCCGAAGACGAGCTTGCAGGAGGCGGCCGCCGAGCGCGGTGCGCCGGCCCCGCGCTACGAGATCGCCGCCACCGGCCCCGACCACAACAAGGTGTTCGTCGCCACCGTGATCGTCGGCGGACTCGTCACGGCCCGCGGCGAGGGGACGAGCAAGAAGGCGGCCGAGATGGCCGCCGCGCTCGACGCGTGGACGCGTCTGGCGGCCCCCGGCGCACCCGCCGCTCCCGCGGTCTCGGACTGACCGTGCCCGAGCTGCCCGAGGTCGAGGTGGTGCGGGCGGGTCTCGCTCCCGCGGTCACCGGCTCGCTGGTGACCGGCGTCGAGATCGTCGACGAGCGCTCGCTGAAGCGGCACGTGCATCCGCACGGGACCTTCGAGCGCCTGCTCGTCGGGCGCCGGCTCGAAGCGGCGGTGCGGCGCGGGAAGTTCCTCTGGCTGCCCGCGGGCCGCGACGAAGCGCTGCTGGTGCACCTCGGCATGAGCGGCCAGGTGCTGCTGCGCACGGCGGATGCGGCGCTGCCGCGGCTGGCGCGCATCCGGATCGGGATCGAGCACCCCGAGCACGGCGAGCTCGCCCTGCACTTCGTCGACCAGCGGATCTTCGGCTCGATGGCGGTCGACGCTCTGGTGCCGACCCCGGACGGAGCGCCGGGCGGCTACGCGGGCGAGGAGGTCCGCGGAGGCGGCTGGCTGCGCGCCGTGCCCTCGCAGGTCGCGCACATCGCCCGCGATCCGCTCGACCCCTCCTTCGACCTGGGCTCGGTCGTCGCGTCGCTGGCGAGGAGGAGCAGCGGGATCAAGCGGGCGCTGCTCGACCAGACGCTCGTGAGCGGCATCGGGAACATCTACGCGGACGAGTCGCTGTGGGCGGCGGAGCTGCACCCGGAGCGGCCGAGCTCGTCGCTCGGCGAGGCGCGCATCCGCCGCCTCTTCGCCGAGGTGCGCTCGGTGCTCGAACGGGCGCTGGCCGAGGGCGGCACCAGCTTCGATGCGCAGTACGTGAACGTGAACGGTGCCTCCGGCTACTTCTCGCACAGCCTGCATGCCTACGGGCAGACGGGGAAGCCCTGCGCCCGGTGCGGCGCGGCGATCGTGCGGGTGCCGTTCATGAACCGCTCCTCGCACCTCTGCCCGCACTGCCAGCAACTGCCGCGCTGACGCGCCGGGAGGCGCCGCCTCAGGCGGCGGCGTCGGCGGGCGCCGGAGCGTACCGGGAGTGGACGACGAGCTCGCCCAGCAGCGTCGCGACGAGCGTGATGACGGCGGCGATCGCGAGGCCGAGCCAGAGCCCGACCAGCAGGGCGAGCGCGCCAACTCCGGCACCCGCGGCGATCAGGACGATCGCGGCCGCGCGGCGGAACCACGGCTGACCGGAGCCTCCCGCCAGACGGGAGTCCGCGGCGAGGCCGGTGATCGTCGAGGTGACGACGACCGTCGTGACGTCCTTGACAGCGAGGTGGCGGGCGGTCGCGGCCTGGAGGCCCATCGCCCCGCCCAGCACGCCGGTAACGGTGAAGGCGAGCGGCTCGGGGTGCTCGGGCACGACCGCGAGCACGATCGCCAGGACGCCGAGCAGGATGCCGACCACCGCGAAGAGCCAGGTCGAGCGCGAGGTCCAGCCCTTCTTCACCGGGCGGAGCACCCGGCCGCCGATCACGGCGCCGATCATGAAGGCGCCCAGCGCGATCAGGGGCCCGACCACGGGCAGGTCGGCCGCGCCGGAGAGGGCCATGCCGAGGATGACGACGTTGCCGGTCATGTTGCCGGCGAAGACGCGGTCGAGCCCGAGGTACCCGACGGCGTCGATGATGCCGGTCGAGAAGGTGAGGGCGAGCATCAGGCCGAGGGTCGCGCCCTCGGAGCGGGTGCGCAGGCGTCGGAACACGGGAGTCCTGTCGTCGGGGGCGGGTCTGGAGAATCGTGGCACACGCGTGCACATGCTCGAAACACGGCGCGGTTAGGGTCGGACGGCGCGGACGGGCCGCGCGGGAGGCGGACGCGCATGCGGTGGACGGAGTGGGCGGTGCAGCCCGGTGAGGGAGTGCCGCCGGGGGTGGACTACCTGCCGGCCGAGCCGGGTTCGGTGCTGTGGGGGCGCCTGCCGTGCGCGGCGGACGTGTCCGTGCTCACCGTCGACTCGGGGGCCGAGGTCGTCATCGACACGCTCAGCCACGAGGGCGTGCTGGAGGATCAGGGCCGCGATCCGGTCGCCTTCTTCGGCCGCCACGGAGTCGCTCCGGAGGGGGTGCTGCGCGACGCGGTCGCGCTCGCCGCGGACGGGCCGTTCCGCGACGGCGAGACGGACGGGCCGCACGTGGTCACGGGGCCGATCGCCGTCCGGGGAGCGCTGCCGGGGGACCTGCTCCGGATGACCCTCCTCGAGGCCGAGCCGCGCGTGCCGTACGGAGTCGTCTCGAACCGGCACGGCCGCGGGGCGCTGCCGGGCGAGTACCCGCTGCAGGAGGGGCCGTTCAGCGTCTTCGCGCGCGTCGACGAGGACGCGCAGGGCGGTCTCCGCGGCGTGATCCCGCTGGTGCCGGGAGGAGAGCGGGCCGCCCGGTTCCCGCTCCGGCCGTTCCTCGGGATCATGGGCGTCGCCGTCGCAGGGGAGGAGCGCCCGCACTCCGTGCCGCCCGGTGCGCACGGGGGCAACATCGACATCGCACTGCTGACCGCCGGAACCAGCCTCTACCTTCCCGTGCAGGTCCCGGGCGCGCTCGCGTACGTCGGCGATCCCCACTTCGCGCAGGGCGACGGCGAGGTGGCGCTGACGGCGATGGAGGCGAGCCTGCGCGTCCGGGTGCGCCTGGAGGTCGTCCCGCGCGCCGAGGCGATCGCGGCGTTCGGGGAGATGCTCGGGCCGATGGGGGAGACCGGCGAGTTCCTCGTGCCCACCGGGATGGACGAGGACCTGGACGTCGCCGTGCAGAAGTGCGTCCGCGCGGCCATCGCGCTGCTGGCGGCCCGCTACGGGATGGACCCGGCTCACGCCTACGCCTACCTCAGCGCGGCGACCGACTTCGACATCTCGCAGGTCGTCGACCTGGTGAAGGGCGTGCACGCCCGCGTCCGGACGGCCGACTTCGATGACTGACCCGCGGGTGACGACGCTCGAGGGCGACCTGCCGGACGGGCTGGTGGACGCGGTCCTGGCGTACGAGGCGGCGCTCGGGGCTGACGACGTCGCGGCGCTCGCCGACGCGTTCGTGGACGCGCCGACGACGCTCCGGGGCGACGCCTCCGGACTGCTCGTCGGCCACGCGGTCATCACCGGCTTCCGGGGTCGTCGCGGCGGGGCGCCGGTGCGGGAGCTGGTCGAGCTGCACGTGCGGGCGGTCGATGCGGACACGGCGCTCGTGGTCAGCGTGAACGCTCCGGCCCGTGGCGGGCGCGGGCTCGTCACGCAGCTGTGGTCGCGCGAGGGCGGGACCTGGAGGGTGCGCGCCGCGCAGGTGCAGGCGCCCTCGCCCGCGCTGGACCCCCGCGTCTGGCGGGCCGTCGGCGCGCCGCTCGTGCCGGCCGCCGGCTCCGGGACCCTCGACGGACTGGACGTCGCGGTCAAGGACCTCTTCGCGATCGAGGGCCAGCGGATCGGCGCGGGAGTGCCGGCCCGCCTCGCTTCCGCGCCGATCGAGGCGGCGACCGCTCCGGCCGTCGCGCAGCTGCTCGCAGCGGGAGCGTCGGTGCGCGGGATCGCTCAGACCGATGAGTTCGCCTACAGCATCGCCGGCCGGAACTCCGGCTACGGGACGCCGCCCAATCCGGCCGTGCCCGGAGCGATCCCGGGCGGATCGTCGAGCGGACCGGCGACCGCCGTGTCGCTCGGGCAGGCAGCCGTCGGGCTGGCGACCGACACCGCGGGATCGATCCGGGTACCCGCCTCCTACCAGGGCCTGTGGGGGCTGAGGACGACCCACGGTGCAGTGCCCGTCGAGGGGCTGCTGCCGCTGGCGCCGAGCTTCGACACCGTCGGGTGGCTCACGCGGGACCTCGGCACGCTGAGGCGGGTGGCCGAGGTCTGCCTGCCGTCCGGCCCGCCGGTGCGGAGTCTCGCGGTGGCGCCGGCACTGCTGGGCGGAGTGGACGCGGCCGTCCGGGCGGCGTTCGGATCGGCCGTCGGGAGGATGAGCACCGAGGAGGTCGAGCTGCCCCCCGTGGCGGAGATGCTCGAGGCGTTCCGGCTCGTGCAGGCGGCGGAGGCGTGGCGGTCGAGCGGCTCGTGGGTCGCGGCGCATCCGGGAGTGCTGGCGGCGGACGTGCAGGCGCGCTTCGACGCGGCCTCGCTCGTCGACGAGCAGACGGAGGCGGCCGCACGGGCGCGGGTCGCGGGGTTCCGGGAGGCGCTCGACCGTGCGCTCGAGGGGCGGGTGCTCCTCCTGCCGTCGACGTCGTCGGTGGCGCCGGCCCTCGATGCGTCGGCCGAGGCGATCGACGCGGCGCGGACGGCGACGCTCGGCCTGACCTGTGTCGCCGGGATCGGCGGGTATCCGGCGCTGTCGGTGCCGCGGTCGAGTGTCGGCGGCGCTCCGGTGGGGCTCTGCCTGGTGGGACCGCGGGGGTCGGATCTCGCACTGCTGGAGCTGGCCGGCATGCTCTGAGAGGGGCCACGCCCGGAGCTCGTTCTCTCCCTCGTCGCGAATCGAGGCGGAAGCCGTGACCCGCTCTCCCGCTCGCCGCCTCTCCCTCTCCCTCTCCCTCTCCCTCTCGCTCCGTCCCTCCGTCGCTCCGTCGCTCCGTCGCTCCGTCGCTCCGTCCCTCCGTCCCTCGTCGTGGATCCGAGGCGGAAGCTGCGCCGTCGTGGCCGAGTCGCTGCGCTGACCGCTGTCCTCGAGTGCGATCTCAGCGGTGAGCAGGGGCGCCGAGCCCGGAGGGTGGAACGAGCCCGGGTGCAGCGAGTGCGGGCTCGGTGGACCGGTTCGTCGGCGGGCGCGTCGGACGACCGTCTTCCACGGCTCGGCCCTCGGCTGAGACAGGCCGGTGGATCGGACCCGCGCGGCGCGAGCGGGCGTGCACGAGCACGCCCGCTGGAGCACGCGCTGGAGCATGCCCGCAGGAGCGCGGCTCCTTCCGCCGTCAGAACGGGGGCGGCGCATCGCTGAAGCTCGGCCTGCGCTGCGGCGGGGCTGGCGGCGCGGGCGGATCGGGTGGACGGGTGACCACGCGGCGGCCCGTGGGGGTGGTCCAGTCGGCCGATCCGTCGGGGTGGAGCGTGTAGGTCCAGCGGTCGCCGTGGCGGACGTGGTGGTGGGCGACGCAGAGCGACGCCAGGTTGTCGAGGGCGGTGGCGCCTCCGTGACGCCACTCGAGCGTGTGGTCGGCCTCGGCGGTCGCCGCGGGCCGGGTGCAGCCGGGGAAGCGGCATGTCCGGTCGCGCAGCTGGAGGGCGAGGCGCATCCGCGGGGGAGGGAGGCGGTGCGTGCGTCCGACGGAGACCACGGCGCCCGTGCTCGGATGGGTGAGCACCGGGGTGACGGCCGAGTCGGCTCCGAGGAGCTCGCGTGCGACGCCGGCCGGGATGAGGCCGTAGCCGTCCAGTTCCGCGGGGGTCTCGTCCTGCCCGGCCGCAGTGCTCGCGGCGAGGGTCAGACGCACCTCGGCCCGGATGCCGCGAGCGGACGTGCGCGGACGCTCGTCGCCCGGCGCCGTGCCGGACACGTCGCCGTCGCAGAGCAGGTCGACCAGGGCGTCGGCCCGCAGCTGCGCGAGCGTGCGCTTCTCCGCTGCACCGCTCCCGTCGCGGAGGGCGCGGGCGATCCGGTCGAGCCGCGCGAGCGCACCGAACGCTGCCGGAGCGGGGAGGGTCGCGCAGAGCGTGGCCATGCCGTCCTGCTCGGGCGAGACCCGGACCGACCGGTCCTCCCGAGCGCGGGCGTGCCGGTCGGCCAGAGGACTCTCGTGGAGTTCGTCCCGCAGCCGGGCGAGGCGTCGCCGCAGCTGGGTCGGCGTCATCGAGGCGGCCAGTCCCGCGGCGCGCTCGTCGAACTCCGGGAGGGTGGCCGGCGGCAGGGTGGCCGCGACTCCGCAGATGATCTGCCCCGCCTCCCAGCGCAACCGCGCCTCGGCCAGCGCGGCGCGCGTGCAGGGCAGGTGGTCGACCAGCAGGCGGGCGTGCTCGAGCTCGCGCGCGGCCACACGCTCGGACACGGCGAGTGCGACGGCGAGCTCGGCCCGGACCGAGCGCTCCACGAGGTCGCGCGACTCGGCGGGAGACCCGCCGCGCGCGAACGCCTTCGGGCGACGCAGAGCAGCCGTGTACGCCTCGTGCAGCGCCTCGGCGGAGGCGAGGTGGAGCGGAGCCGCCGAGCGGGCGAGCAGCGCCGCGCGGTCGCCGAGGGCGCGGACCTCCTCGAGTCCCTGCCGCATCCCATCCGCCATACCCGTATTGAACCAGCGACCACCGACACGCGGGCCGCAGGTGCGCCCGATCGGGAGGACCCGCTTCCGGAAGACGCCTGTGGAGGAGCTTCTGTCGAGAATCTCGACCCCCGCCACACCGCGAAACACCGGCGAAACGTCCGTCGCATAGGCTCTCCGGGTGAAACGACTGTTTCTCTCCCGTTCGTGAAGAGGTGGCCCATGACCGCGCCCGCACCGTTCCTCCCCGTCGATCCGCCGCCGCGCCTGCTGATGGGGCCGGGCCCGATCAACGCGGATCCGCGCGTCCTGCGTGCGATGTCGGCGCAGCTGGTCGGGCAGTACGACCCGTTCATGACGGCGACGATGACGGAGACGCAGGAGCTGTACCGGCAGGTGTTCCGCACCCGCAACGAGAAGACGATGCTCGTCGACGGCACGAGCCGTGCGGGCATCGAGGCGGCGCTGGTCTCGATGCTGGAGCCGGGCGACCGCGTGCTCGTGCCGGTCTTCGGGCGGTTCGGGCACCTCCTCCGGGAGATCGCGGAGCGCTGCGGCGCGGAGGTGCACGTGATCGAGGCCGAGTGGGGGCAGGTCTTCCCCGTCTCGGCGATCGCCGAGGCCCTGGCCCGGGTGAAGCCGAGGATGCTGGCCGTGGTCCACGGCGACACGTCGACCACCATGGCGCAGCCGCTGGAGGAGCTCGGCGCCCTCTGCGAGAAGCACGGCGCCCTCTTCTACACCGACGTCACCGCCTCCGTCGCGGGCAACGCCTTCGCGACCGACGAGCTCGGGCTCGACGCGGTCACCGCGGGGCTCCAGAAGTGCCTGGGCGGCCCGTCCGGATCGGCTCCCGTCACCTTCTCGGAGAAGGCCGTCGCGGTGATCGAGTCGCGCAAAAGCATCGAGGCGGGGATCCGCGACGAGGGCGACACTGTCAGCGCCCGCCGCGTCCGCTCCAACTACTTCGACCTCGGCATGATCTTCGACTACTGGGGGCCGCGCCGCCTCAACCACCACACCGAGGCGACCACGATGCTCTACGGCGCGCGCGAGTGCGCCCGCATCGTCGTCGAGGAGGGCCTGGACGAGACGGTCGCCCGCCACGCGCTGCACGGGTCGGCGATGCTCGCCGGAGTCCGCGGCCTCGATCTCGAGGTGTTCGGCGACGTCGGGCACAAGATGACGAACGTCGTCGCGGTGCGCATCCCGCAGGGCGTGAACGGTGACGCGGTGCGCGGGGAGATGCTCGCCGACTTCGGCATCGAGATCGGCACGTCCTTCGGGCCGCTGCACGGGAAGGTCTGGCGCATCGGCACGATGGGCTACAACGCCCGGACGGACGCGGTGCTGACCACCCTGGCGGCGCTGGAGGCGGTGCTGCGCCGCGCGGGCGCCTCCGTGCCGGTGGGCGGCGGAGTCGCGGGGGCCTACGAGGTCTACGGGGCGGCACGCGCATGACCGGCTCCACCACGGACCCCGCCACCACGACCGCGCCCCCCGCCGCCGCGATCATGGCCCGCTGCGACGAGCTCGCCGCGGTCTCCTCCAGCCGCGACGGCATCGAGCGGGTCTACC
>NZ_PSVI01000089.1:0-7381 GCF_002931415.1 Rathayibacter sp. AY1E8 | reverse complement strand
TCGACGCTCTCGCGATCCTCGGCGAGGCGGAGCTCGACCCGTCCGGACTCGGAGTCGCCGCCGACGCCGCCTGGGGGGTCTTCGCGGCCGAGGGCGGCGGGGATCCTCTGGTCGCCCGCGAGAGCGACGGCGACTGGCTGCTCGACGGCGTGAAGCCCTGGTGCTCGCTGGCCGACCGCCTCGACGCCGCCCTCGTCACCGCCCACGTCGGGGACGCCTCCGGCGAGCGCCGCCTCTTCGCCGTGGCGCTGCGGGACGGGTCGGCGACGCCGGAGCAGGACGCCTGGCACGCGCGGGGCCTGACGGAGGTGCCCAGCGGACCGGTCCGCTTCTCCGGCACCCGCGCCGTCCCCGTGGGGGACGCCGGCTGGTACCTCTCGCGGCCCGGCTTCGCCTGGGGCGGCATCGGCGTCGCCGCCTGCTGGCACGGCGGAGCCCTCGGAGTCGCGGCTGCCGTCGCGGCAGCGGCAGCCCGACGCGAGGACCCGCACCTCCTGGCCCACCTCGGAGCGATCGACACGGCGCTCTCCGCGTCGCGCCGGGCGCTGGACGAGGCCGCCGCGGCGGTCGACGCGGGCGAGGCCGACGGCCCCCGCGGCTCACTGCTCGCCAAGCGCGTGCGGGCGAGCGTCGCCGGAGCGGTGGAGGAGATCCTGCTCCGCGCCGGCCGCGCGCTCGGCCCGGCTCCGCTCGCCCTCGACGCCGAGCACGCCAAGCGGGTCGCCGATCTCGCGCTCTACGTCCGCCAGCACCACGCCGAGCGCGACGACGCCGCTCTCGGCCGCGCCGTGCTCGCCTCGGGCGAGGCGGCCTCCTGGTGAGCCGGCCCTTCGACGGGCACCTCGAGGGCACTCCTCTCGAGCGCTGGACCGCGGACGGCCGCCGCGACCGGCTCCCGGAGCTGACCCTGCCCGACGGGATCCGGCGCGTCCTGGTGGTCGTCGCGCACGCCGACGACGAGACCCTCGGCTGCGGCGGCACCATCGCGCTCGCGCGTCGGCGCGGGATCGCGGTCGACGTCGTCGTCGTGACCGACGGAGCCGCGGCCCACGGGGAGCGGGACGCGGACCTCGCCGCCGAGCGCCGGCGGGAGGCCTCGGACGCACTGGCGGAGCTCGGCCCCGGCATCGGGCTCGCCTTCCTCGACGTGCCGGACTCGGCGACCCCGGAGCACCACGAGCGCATCGCACGCGAGGTGCGCGAGCGAGCGGCCGGCGCCCCCGGGACCGTCCTGCTCCTCTCCACCTGGACCGGGGACGGGCACCGGGACCACCGCGTGGTCGGCGAGATCTGCGCGGAGGTCGCGCGCGAGCTCGGGCAGCCGCTGCTCGCCGCGCCGATCTGGCTGTGGCACTGGGCGGTCCCGGAGGACCCCGAGGTGCCGTGGGGCGACCTCGTGCGCCTGCCGCTCGACGACGAGCTGCTCGAGCGCACCCGCCGTGCCCGCTCCCGCTATCCCAGCCAGACCCGCCCCGGGCCCGACGGGACCGGTCCGGTGCTCCATCCGCTCTTCCTGCGCACCTTCACCGGGGACGACCGGCTGGTGAGGATCGCATGAGCTACTTCGACGAGCTGTACGCCCGCCACGAGGACCCGTGGGGGTACACGAGCCGCTGGTACGAGCAGCGCAAGCGCGCCCTGACCCTCGCGAGCCTGCCGGAGCAGCGCTACGGCTCGGTGCTGGAGATCGGCGCCTCGATCGGCGTGCTGGCGGAGGCGCTGGCCGACCGGGCCGACAGCCTGCTGGCGATCGACGTGTCGAGCGCCGCCGTCGAGCGCGCCGCCCGCCGCCTCGCTCCGCTCGAGCACGTGCGGGTCGAGCACCACGACATCACCCGCGGCGTGCCGGAGGGTCCGTTCGACCTGGTCGTGCTCTCGGAGGTCGGCTACTACCTCGGCGACGCCCTCCCCGGCGTGCTGCGCACCATCCGCGACGCCCTCGCCCCCGCTGGGGAGCTCGTCACCGTGCACTGGCGGCATCCGATCGAGGGGCTCGCTCTGGGCGGCGACGCCGTGCAGTCCGCCGTGGCCGAGCTGGGCCTGCACCGCCTCGCCCGCCACGAGGAGGAGGACGTCCTGCTCGAGGTCCACGCCCGCGACTCCCGCTCGGTCGCCCGCCGGACGGGGCTGGTGTGAGCCGGCTCGCGCAGGTGCTGGTCGTCGTGCCCGCGCGCGACGAGGAGGAGCGGATCGGCGGCCTGATCGCCTCCGTCCAGGCCAGTGCGACCCACCTCGCCCACCGGGCGCCCGGCATCGGGATGCGCCTCGTGGTCGCCGCGGACGGCTGCTCCGACGCGACCGTCGAGCGGGCCCGTGCCGTCGGCGCCGAGGTGCTGGAGCTCGCCCGCTGCGGAGTAGGCGCCGCCCGCTCGGCGGGTATCGCGCACGCCCTCTCCTCCGTCACCGCTCCGCTCGAGCAGGTGTGGATCGCCAACACCGACGCCGACACCGTGGTCCCCCGCGACTGGCTGGCCGCCCACGTCGAGCACGCCCGACGGCACGACGCGCTGCTCGGCACGGTCCGGCCCGACCCGGCCGACCTCTCCCCCGGCGCCTACTCGCGCTGGCGAGACGTCCGCGCGCGGGAGGAGTCGATCGGCAGCATCCACGGCGCGAATCTCGGCGTCCGCGCGAGCGCGTACCTCGCCGCGGGCGGCTTCGGCCGGGAGCCGCTGCACGAGGACGTCCTGCTCGTCGAGCGGCTGCGCGCGAGCGGCGCCCGGGTCGGAGCGACGGACCGCGGCGAGGTGGTCACCTCCGGCCGCCGCGACAACCGGGTCGAGGGCGGCTACGGCCACTACCTCCACGCTCGCTTCCCGTCCGAGACGTCTCCGGCCTGCGGCTGAATCGGGTACACGCGCACGCGGAACACGATGCGAGGGGTCCCTGTCAATGGTCGGGCCGTGGTTTGTCACGGATTGCGCAGGAGAGTCAAATGGGTGTCGAGCACGACCCGGTGCTCTCCGATGGAAGGGTCACCGCATGAATCCCCGCCTCGTCCTGCTGGCACTGGTCGCCTTCACCGCCTACCTGTTCGGCTCCCGCGCCGGCCGTGGCCGCTACGAAGAGCTGCGCCACCTCGCACTCGGCGTGTGGAACGACCCGGCCACGAAGAAGACCCGCAAGAAGCTCAAGAAGACCTCCAAGCGCGAGGCCAAGCAGCTCACCGCCATCGCGAGCAAGGCCCGCGACAAGGTGCAGCGCCGCCTCCGCTGACCTCCGCTTCCACGACTCACAGGACACCGGCCCGCCGGTGTCTCCGCTCGCATCGGAACGGCCGATCGAGCACGAACTGAAGGAGAAACATCATGGGCATCATCAGCTGGATCATCCTCGGCCTCATCGCCGGGGCGCTCGCCAAGCTCATCCTCCCCGGCAAGCAGGGCGGCGGATGGATCATCACGATCGTCCTCGGCATCGTGGGCGCGCTGCTCGGCGGCTTCCTCAGCACGCTGTTCGGCATCCAGGACGCCGTCAACGGCATCAACATCGTGAGCATCATCGTCTCCGTCGTCGGTGCGATCGTCGTCCTCCTCATCTACGGCGCGATCGTCGGCCGCAAGTCCCGCGCGTAAGTCGCGCTCCCCGAAGGCCCCCGGCATCCGTGCCGGGGGCCTTCGGCGTTCCCGGAGCGGGCGCACCTCTGCTCAGGGGATCCGACTCCTCCTCCGGGGGGAAGCTGGATGTCCGCCGAGCGCGCAAGGGGTTGATGCTGAGAGCCGCAGGCGATGGACTGGAGGCACGACGGCGCGGCTCCACTGCGCCCTCGCCCCGACGAAAGGACGTACTCGCTCATGAGCGACGACACCGCAACGGTCCCCACGATCACCCTGAACAACGGCGTGGAGATCCCGCAGCTGGGCTTCGGCGTGTTCCAGATCGACCCGGCCGAGACCAAGGACGCGACCCTGGCGGCCCTCGAGGTCGGCTACCGCCACATCGACACCGCCGAGATGTACGGCAACGAGGCGGGCGTCGGCGAGGCCGTCCGCGCCTCCGGCCTCGACCGCTCCGAGGTCTTCGTGACCAGCAAGCTCAACAACGGCTTCCACGCCCGCGAGGACGCTCTCGCCGCGATCGACGTCACCCTCGGCGAGCTGAAGTTCGACTACGTCGACCTCTTCCTCATCCACTGGCCGCTCCCGAACGTGGGCGACTACCTGGAGACCTGGAAGGCGATGGAGGAGATCTACCGCAGCGGCAAGGCGAAGGCGATCGGCGTCTCCAACTTCCAGACCAACCACCTCAACCGGCTCCGCGCCGAGGCGACCATCGTCCCGGCCGTGAACCAGATCGAGGTGCACCCCTACCTCGTGCAGCAGGAGCTCCGCGCCTACGGCACCGAGCACGGCATCGCGACCGAGGCCTGGTCGCCGATCGCGCAGGGCCTCGTCCTCGACGACGACACCATCACCCGCATCGCGCGCAACGTCGACCGCAGCCCGGCGCAGGTCGTGCTCCGCTGGCACATCCAGCGCGGCGACATCGTCTTCCCGAAGTCGGTCACCCGCAAGCGCGTGGAGGAAAACTTCGCCCTCTTCGACTTCGAGCTCGACGACGAGGCGATGACCGACATCACGGCGCTCGACCGCGGCCACCGCACCGGCCCCGACCCCGACACCTTCAACTACATCCCGAGCTGATCCTCGACTCCACGGAGCGCGCCCAGCCTGCAGTCATCCTGCGGACCGGGCGCGCTCGTGCGTGGGGCGGCGAGCCGAGCCGCGCACGAACAGGGCGGGTCTCGAGACGCCGCGCTGCCGCTCCTCGACCGGCACGGTCACGGGCCGACCGCACCCCTGCTGATCGGAGGAGCGGGTGCAGCCCGCGCATCGAGGTCCACCACCGACGAACAGCGCGGACCCCGATGCGCCGGGCCCGCGGATCAGCCCTGCTGCGAGTCGCGCCAGGAGTGCTCGGGGGCGTAGCCGAGGACCTCGCGGGCGTGGTCGATCGAGAGCAGTGTCCCGGTGGTCCCGAGGTCGCCGCGCAGCTCGACGCCGGGGAACACCTCGGCCACCAGCTCGGCGTTGGGGCGCGTCATCACGGTGTCGGCCGCGGCGATGATGAAGCGGTCGAACCCGGTCGTCTCGGCGAGCAGCGCCTTCTCGACCGCCTGCGCTCCGTCGCGTCCGTCGATGTAGCCCCAGAGGTTCCACTTGCGCAGCAGCGCGTCGGAGTCGAACGACGGGAACTCGGCGTAGTCGGCCTCGTCCATGACGTTCGAGAAGCGCAGGCCCGTGATCTTCAGGTCCGGGTGCCAGCGGCACAGCTCGATCGCCATCTGCTCCTCGAGGTGCTTGGTGAGCGAGTAGACCGACTCCGGGCGCGCCGGGTACTGCTCGTCGACCGGGATGTAGGGCGGCGGGACGTCGAAGGGCAGGCCCAGCACGGTCTCGCTGGAGGCGTAGACGACGTTGCGGATGCCGGCACGGATCGCTCCGTGGAACGCGTTGAACGTCGCGATCATGTTGTTGTGGAACGTGGCGACGTCGGGCACGAGGCCCGGCGCGGGGATCGCGGCGAGGTGCACGAGCGCGTCGATGCCCTCGTACTGGTCGTTCACCGACTGCAGCGCGTCCACGACCTGGCCGTAGTCGGCGATGTCGATGCGGACGAAGCCCGCGCCGCGGTCCCCCGCACGGTCCAGGTTGAAGACCTCGTGCCCGGAGGCGCGGAGGCGGGTGACGACGTGGCGGCCGAGCTTGCCGGATCCACCGGTGACTGCGATTCTCATGCTCGAACGCTAACGGGCCTGAGCGACGAGGGACGAGGGTTGCGGATCAGCTCCGGGCATGGAGCGAGATCGCGCCGCCGACCTCGGGCGTCGTCTCGTCGGCGACGAGCTCCGTCCAGCGGCGGAGCACGGCGGCGCCGGCCGCGTCGTTCACGGCTCCGTCGACGACGAGGACCGGGTAGGGCTTCTCGGGCACGCCCTCTGCGGGCCGCACGTCGACGTGGGCGACGTCGTAGGCGTGCTCGAACAGCCAGTCGGCCATCGCGTAGTCGCTCCGGGAGTCGCCGACCGTGCGCCAGCGCTGCGGGATCGCGCCGGTCGCTCCGAGCAGCTCCACGGCGCGCTGGGCGCCGAGGTCCTTGCCGAGCCGGTTCGACTCGATGTCGGTCGAGATGACGGTCGGGTCGATGCGGAAGTCGACCGTCCCCTCCTCGTTCGGGTACCGGATGCCGCGGCGCTCGACTCCCAGGCCCGCGGCGGTCATGATCTGCAGGGCGTCGGCGTCGAACACGAGCTGGCGCTCGAGGTAGTCCTCGCTCGGCAGGTCGACCAGCTGCTCGGCCGAGACCATGGCGCGCTTGGTCTCGTCGAAGAAGACCAGGTCGTCGTAGTCGGAGCGGATCATCCGCTCGAGGTCGCGGGCCACCGGCTCGGGGATCGCGAGCGACTCGTCGACGATCGGCTCCGAGGTGCCGCGGTAGTCGACGGTGAACCAGACGGCGCCCTTCTCGCAGACGCAGACGATGCGGGCCTCGGCCGAGACGCCGCGCTCGAGGAGCGCGGGCAGGACCCGCTCGCGCAGGAACGCGTCGGAGCGGCCCGTGTTGAACACGATCGGGATGCCGGCGTTGGCCAGGGTGACGAGGTCGTCGGCGATCTCGGGGATCGAGATCGTGCGCGTGACGGGGCTCGCGATGGGCCCGTCGACGTCGAGGAGCAGGCCGAGCGGAGGGGGTGTGGAGGTCATCGTGTCCCATTCTGCCGTGCCGGGGCCGCTCGACGCCTCCGTGACCGCCTCCACACGGGCGGAGCGGCTCAGGAGGCGGGGACGACGAGGGTGCGCTGGGCGGTGGTGCCGTCGGGAGCGAGGACGGCGAGGGTGGTCAGGGTCTCGGAGTCGCGGCAGTCGGCGGTGACGGCGGCGTAGCCGGACTCCACGAGGTCGACGGGCTCGCCCGCGCTCGCGTCGGTGGTACCGACGGCCAGGCGGGCGGTGGCACCTCCGCTCGTCTCCCACGACAGGGCGAGCGGGACGGAGGCGGTGCGGTCGCCCTCGCAGTCGACGGAGGCGGGGGTGGAGGCGAAGGAGACGATCGCGGGAGGAGCATCGGATCCGGTGCCCGGCTCGGTGTCTGACGGTGCGGCGGAGGCCGTCGATGCGGGGGCGGCGGCGCCGTCGGCCGCCTCCGCGGAGCCGGGAGCGGCGGACGTCGCCGGAGCGGTCCCGGACGGCGCCGAGGACGGGCGCGCGGACGCAGTGGCTGCGCCGGGCGCTTGCCCGCCGGCGGGCCGGACGAGCAGCACGATCGCGAGGACGACGGCGACGAGTCCGAGGGCGGCGAGGACGATCCCGGTGGTGCGGGCGGAGCGGGACGGCATCGGTCCTCCTGGGACGGGACGGGACGGGACGGGACGGGACGGGGC
>NZ_PSVI01000088.1:0-7691 GCF_002931415.1 Rathayibacter sp. AY1E8 | reverse complement strand
CCGAGCGCTGCGCCTGCAGGCCGCTCGACGCGTAGCCGCTCCTACCGGAGCCACGGAGGCGCCACCACCGGCGCGCTCTTCGCTAAGCTGATTCCCAGTCGGGGTCAGTGCTGCCCACCGCATCGAGAGCGGGCACTTCGCATTGCGTGAGGGTGTTCGCATTGTCCATCCCTCTTGGAGAGTCAACCGTGCCCAGAATCCTGATCGTCGGAGGCGGCTACGCCGGCTTCTACACCGCGTGGAAGCTCGAGAAGCAGCTCCGCCCGCACGAGGCAGAGGTCACGATCGTCGACCCGCTGCCCTACATGGCGTACCTGCCCTTCCTCCCCGAGGTCGCCGCGGGGTCGATCGAGCCGCGCCACGCGATCGTCTCGCTCCGCCGCCACCTCAAGAAGACCGCGATCCTCGCCGCCAAGGTGACGAAGATCGACCACGCGAACCGCACCGCGTCGATCACCCCGACCGTGGGCGAGCCCTACGAGTTCGAGTACGACCAGATCGTCGTCACCGCCGGCTCCGTCTCGCGCACCTTCCCGATCCCGGGCGTCGCCGACAACGCGATCGGCCTGAAGACGATCGAGGAGGCGACCGCGATCCGCGACCGCATGCTCACGAACTTCGACAAGGCCGCGTCGCTCCCCGCCGGCCCCGAGCGCTCGCGCCTGCTGACCGTCACGGTCGTCGGCGGCGGGTTCGCGGGCATCGAGGTCTTCGCCGAGCTGCGCTCCTTCGCGAGCGCGCTGCTCAAGCGCTACCCCGAGATCGACTTCGAGGAGACGCAGTTCCACCTCATCGAGGCGATGGGCCGGATCATGCCCGAGGTCGCCCTCGAGACGAGCCACTGGGTGCTGAAGAACCTCGACCAGCGCGGCGCCACCGTGCACCTCGACACGCAGCTCAAGTCGGCCGAGAACGGCGTCATCCAGCTGTCGACGGGCGAGAGCTTCGAGTCGGACCTGATCATCTGGACCGCGGGCGTCATGGCGAACCCGTCGATCAAGAACTCCGACCTGCCCATCGAGGAGCGCGGCCGCCTGCGCGTGCGCGCCGACCTCCGCGTCGGCCACGACGACGTGCTCGTCGAGGGCGCCTGGGGCGCCGGCGACGCGACGGCCGTCCCCGACCTCACCGGCGGCGGCGTCGGCGGCTTCTGCGTGCCGAACGCCCAGCACGCCGTCCGCCAGGGCAAGCTCATGGCCAAGAACATCACCGCGGTGCTCCGCGGCGAGGAGCCGGTCGACTACGTGCACAAGAACCTCGGCGCGGTCGCGGGCCTGGGCATCGGCATCGGCGTGTTCCAGTCCGGCAAGATCGCCGTGAAGGGCTTCCCCGCCTGGGTGATGCACCGCGGCTACCACGGTCTCGCCATGCCCTCGTGGGAGCGCAAGTTCCGCGTGGTCTGGGGCTGGTGGAACAACCTCTGGCTCGGCCGCGACATCGCCTCGATCGAGGCCCGCGAGTACCCCCGCGGCTCCTTCGAGACCTACGCGTCGCGTCCGCGTCCGGCGGCCCCGGCCGCCGAGGCTCCGGCCGCGCAGGCCCCGGCGCAGATCCCCGGCCAGGCCGGTGCTCCGGTCCCGGTCGGCGGCGAGCCCGCCAAGTCCTGACACCGCCGCCGGGAGGGTCGCTCCTCCCGGTGGTCGCCCCCATAGCCCAATCGGCAGAGGCAGACGACTTAAAATCGTCTCAGTCTGGGTTCGAGTCCCAGTGGGGGCACTCCGTCCGACGTGCCGCTCTCTAGGCGGCGCGGGCGTGCGCGCTGCGTCGAGCGGGCTCGAGCAGCCCGGCCTCGAGGGCCTGGGTGATCTCGCCCGGGGTGCAGTCGGCGCAGAGCACGACGAGCTCCTCCTCGGTGTCGCGGCCGCCGGAGCGGTCGAGGACGACGGCGTCGGTTCCGCAGAGTGCGCATTCGATCATGCGGGTACCGTACGTCCGACCTCCGACATGCGCGCGGCAGCGCCCCGGCGCGTCTCGCCCGGATCCGGCAGGGCGCCGGGCGCGCCTCCGGACCGGTCGTCCTTCCGGCCGGAGGAGCCCGGTGTTCGGGAATCGGACGAGGATCCCGCGCGCCCGCGCCGCCTCGCCTAGAGTCGTCACCGGGCGGTTCCGAGCCCGGGCGCCCGCGTCCGGATGCGAGCCGCCCGGTCCACGGCGGGCGCCGGAACGGTCCCGCTTCTCGTGCCCGCGGGCACCGTCATGCACCGCCCGGCGACGGGCGGCCGGGAGGCCCCCATGGGGAAGCTGCTCTACGGAGCCTCGGGAGTCGAGATCGAGTTCGACGACCGCACGCTCACGCACGTCCAGATCGTCATCGCCAACAAGCTGCGCCGCCGCGAGAGCTTCTTCTTCTCCTGGCGGGACGACCCCGCGGTCGGCGACGGCCGCTCGAGCATCTGGCTCGACCCCTCCGTGCCCCTCTACTTCAAGTACTTCGGCGGACGGGTCCCCTCGATCAACCGCACCTGGATCGACCTGCTGACCGTCTCGGCGAACTCGTCCGGCGGGCTGCAGCTCGTGCAGGAGCCGGACGCCGCCCCCACCCCGCCGCCGAAGGGCGAGCAGGGCGCCTGACCCCCACCCGCCACGCCCCGGAGAAGAGCCCCATGCAGCGCGACGTCTCGGCCCACCTGACCCTCGACGTCGCGGCTCCGGCCGCCCTCGTCCTCTCGATCGCGGTGGCCGACGCGTACGGGGCGGAGGAGTCGCTGACGCTCACCGTCGACGGCCGCCCGCTCGCCGCTCGCGAGGTGATCGACCAGCACGGCACCCGGCTGCACGTGCTCGACGCGCCGGTCGGGCACCTCGTCGTGGACTACTCCGCGCGCGTCCTGGGACGCCTCGATCCGCTCGAGGGCGACGAGGTGGACCGGCTGCGGTACCTGCGGCCGAGCCGCTACGCCGAGTCGGACGTGCTGTGGGCGACGGCCCGGGCCGAGTTCGCCGGCCTCGCCGGGGCGGACCTCCTGCACGCGGTGAGCTCCTGGGTCGGCACGCGGCTGGCGTACGTCCCCGGCTCGAGCCTTCCGACGGACGGGGCCGAGCGGACGCTGCTCGCCCGCCGCGGCGTCTGCCGCGACTTCGCGCACCTCGTCGTCGCCCTCCTCCGGGCGCTGGACGTGCCCGCCCGACTGGCGGCCGTGTACGCGCCGGGACTGCAGCCGATGGACTTCCACGCGGTCGCGGAGGCCTGGATCGAGGGGGAGTGGCGCGCGGTCGACGCGACGACGCTCGCGCCGCGGTCGAGCCTCGTGCGGATCGCGACGGGACGCGACGCGGCCGATACCGCGTTCCTCGGCGTCTACGGCGGCATCGCGACGCTGCGCGAGCTGACCGTCGGCGCCGTGGCCGACGTGCTGCCGGGCGACGACCTCGACCGGCCCGTCTCGATCGGCTGAGCGGGCTCCGAGCCCGGCTACTCCGACTCGACGAAGCGCCGCCAGGCCCAGATCGACGTGCACACCGCGCTGAAGGCGACGACGGCGAAGAGCACCGGACCCGCTCCACCGTCGGTCGACCAGGACGCGATGGTCGGGGTGAGCAGCACGAACAGCACGGTCGTCGCGAGGAGCGTGAGCCCGAGCCAGAGCAGCGGGGACCAGCGCAGGATGCTGCGGCCGGCGGGGCGCCCGACCGGGAACAGCAGCACCACGCTCGAGCCGACCGAGATCAGCGTGGTCGCGCTGAGCACCTCCGCGGCGAGCACGGAGCCGAAAGAGCCGTCGGGCGGGACCACGGAGGAGGCGCCCCAGGCGAGTCCGGCGAGACCCAGCAGCGAGACGACGCGGACGGTGGAGAGCTTCGCGCGGTCGACGGCGGATGCGCCCTCGGGGAGGACGAGGCCGATCACCACGCCGAAGAGGAGCGCCGGGTCCAGTCCCGCGAAGCGCGAGACGAGAGCGGCCGCCGCGACCAGGAGCAGCGCGCGCGGAGCGGCGACGACGCCGATCCCGCTGACGCCGATCCGCCGGCCGACCAGCGCGGGGACGGCGGCGGCGACCGCGTTGACCACGGCGACGGCCACGATGACGGCGATCAGCAGGCGCAGGTAGGCGGGCTGGCCGTCGACGCGTCCCGAGAGCAGGACGAGGCCGGCTGCGCAGCCGATCATCCCGACGACCATCAGGCGCGGCGAGGCGGGACCGGTGTCCGGCTTGTCGTCGTACTCGACGGCGGCGCGGTTCCGGCCCGTGAGGTGCCAGCTGCGCTCGGCGCGGGGCGCGCGCCCGGCCGCGGCGAGGCGGGCCGGCACGACGACCAGGGCGAGCGAGAGCAGAGCAAGGGCGAGGGAGCGCATCCAGTCGGCCATCGAGACGACGGGCGATCCGGCGGACAGCGCGGTGGTCATCCCGGTCGCCGCGCTCCAGCCGCCCGGCTCGGATCCGGCGTCGGGGGCGGGCTGCGGCGGCACGTCACCGCCGTCCTGGTCTGGAGCCGGGACCGGTGCTGCGGTGGGCTCGGCGGTCGGCTCGTCCTCGGGCGCGGGCGCGGCCTCTCCGGGGCGGACGGGCGACGGGGACGCGGTCGGCGCCGCACTGCTCGGAGCGGGAGACGCGGCGGCCCCGGGTGCGGTGGGCGCGGCACCGGGGGCGGCCGGCGTCGTCGCGCTGGGCGTGCCGGTGGGAGCGGTCGTCGCCGCCGCGAAGGTCACGTCGATCCAGGGGCTCGGCGGGCTGTAGTTGCCGGCGCTGTCCCCGGCGATGGCGGAGACCCGGTGCGCGCCCGCCGTGATCGTGCCGCCGGTGCAGCTCCAGGCGCCTCCGCTGACCGCCGCGTCGCAGGTGTTGACCCGGTCCACGTACACGTAGGCGCGGGTGCCGTCCACGCCCGTCCCCGAGTAGGACGCGCCGCCGAGCGGCAGGGCGGCGCCGTTCGACGGCGAGGTGAGGGCGGGGGCGGCAGGAGCAGCGGTGTCGACCACGAGGGTCACCGGCGCGCTGGCCGGCGAGGCGGCGCTGCCGGCGAAGGAGGCGGTCTGCGTCGCGGTGACGCGGTAGCTGCCCGGCGCCGGAGTGGGGGCGAGCTGGCAGAACCATGCGCCGCCGGAGTCGGCGGTGGCCAGGCACGCGGCGCCGCCGTTCGAGACCGCGGCGACGCTCGCGCCGGGGTAGGCCGTGCCGCGGACCGAGCCCGCGGAGGTCGCCGAGCCGTCGACCGACTCGATGACGGGGGCGCTGAGGACGGCGATCGGGACGGCGGCCGAGGTGGTCCCGCCGCCGGCGAGGAGCTCCACCGCGACCAGGGTCGCCGGCCCGTCGTCGAGGGAGACGGCGCAGCTCCAGCCGCCGTCGGGGCCCGCGGTGGTGATGCAGAGGGGGTCGCCGCCGCCGCGGAGCCCGATCTGCACCTGGTCCCCGGCCGTCGCCGTGCCGGTGACCGTCGTCGCTCCCGTGCTGAGGACCGCGCCGGAGGAGGGAGCGGTGATCGTGAGAGCGGCGGCCTGCGCGGCCGGAGCGGCCAGCCCGGAGACGGAGGCGACGGCCGCGAGGAGCACCAGCAGCAGGGCGGCCGTGCGCCGCGGGGATCGGCGGAGTCGGGGCACCGGCACGACCGGTGAACCCCCCGGTACTGCCACGTCGACGCCCGATTTCACGATGCGTCCATTGCACGGGGGCAGGGGGGAGCTGTCAAGCGCGCCGCACCACTGTTCCCGGATGTACACCATCCGGAGGAGGCGTCTCAGTCGGTCGGGGGAGTCGGGGAGATCCGGGAGAGCGCTTCCGCGAGAATATACCCGTCGATCAGATCCGGAGGACAGTGGAATGCGCGAAGACGAGGCCCGCGGGCGCGATCGGCGGGAGGTGCGCGTCGAGGCTGCGCGCTTCGACGATCCGCGCGAGCTGGGCGGGCTCCTGCCGCCGGGCCTGCGCATCGGACTGGCGCAGAGCGCCTTCCAGACGGAGGGCTCCCTCGAGACGGGCGGCCGGGGCCGGTCGGTGTGGGACGACTTCGCGCTGCGACGGGGGACGATCGCCGAGGAGGCCACTCCCGAGATCGCGACGGACTTCCTCCTGCGCTGGCGCGAGGACCTCGCGCTGCTGGTCGATCTCGGCGTCGACGAGCTCCGGCTCTCGGTCTCGTGGCCCCGGCTGCAGCCCGACGGCCGCGGGCCGATCGACCGCGGAGGGCTCGGCTTCTACGACCGCCTGCTCGACGGGCTCGCCGAGACGGGGATCCGGGTCGCGCTGACCCTGCACCACCGCGACACCCCGTCGGCGCTCAGCGGCGGCTGGATGAACCGCGACACCGCGTTCCGCTTCGGCGATCTCGCCTTCGAGCTCGGCGGGCGGTTCGGCGACCGGGTCGCCGACTGGATCACCCTCGACCAGCCGTCGACGGTGATGCTCGAGGGCTACGCGCTCGCGCGGCAGGCGCCGGGCGCCGGCCGGCTGTTCAGCGCCCTGCCGGCGCTGCACCACCAGCTCCTCGGGCACGGCGTGGCGCTGGAGGCGCTGCGGGCGGCGGAGGTGACCGGGAGGATCGGCCTCGTCGACGCGCTCGCGCCGGTCGAGCCCGCCTCGGACGACGACCGGGACCGCGCCTTCGCCTCCCTGGCGGACGTCCTGCGGAACCGCCTGGTGGCCGACGCCGTGCTGACCGGGTTCTACCCGGTCGGACCGGAGGAGCTGCCGCCGTTCCTCGGCGCCCTCGCGCAGGCGGATCCGGTCGACCTCGCGCGCATCTCGGCTCCGCTCGACTTCTACGCGGTCGCGCCGCTGCCGCCGCTGCGGATCGTGGCGGGCCGCGACCCGGCGCTGCCGACCGGGGTGGGCGCTCCTCCCGCGCTCCCCTTCCACACGGCGCCCTGGCCGGAGCTGGACCGCACGGGCGACGGCTCGCCGGTCGCACCCTGGGCGGTGGTCTCGGTGCTGCGGTCCCTCGTGGAGCGCTACGGCGACGCCCTGCCGCCGCTGGTGGTGACCGCGCTCGGCGCGAGCTACCCCGACGAGCCCGATCGCGAGGGTGCGATCGTCGACACGGAGCGGATCCGCTGGCTCGGGGCTCACCTGGCCGCTCTCGCCGAGGCCGTCCACGACGGACTGCCGGTGGAGGCCGTGCAGCTCTGGACCCTGGTCGACGCGTTCGAGTGGCAGCACGGCTACAGCCGCCCGCACGGGCTCGTGGCCGTCGACACGCGCAGCCGGGACCGCGTGCCCAAGGCGTCGTTCGACTGGCTCCGGCGCGTCCTCGACGCCCGCTCCTGACGCGGGGGCGTGCGAGACTGCCGCCGTGCGCAGCCTCCTCGCCCTTGCCTCCGTCCTCCACGCCGACCCCGCCCCGGTGCTCGCCGCCCTCGCGGACGTCCTCGCCGCCGACGGCGCCTACGAGCGGCGGGGGAGCGGGCTCGAGCGCCGGCTCCCCGTGCTCGGCGTCGAGCAGTGGCGGGTCCTGGCGGACGAGGAGGGGGCCCGGGTCGAGTGCGAGCTGGTCGCCGCACCCGCCTCGTCGGCGCTCGCCGGGGTCCTCCTCCGGCGGCGGATCCGCGAGGCGCCGGACCGGTTCCGCGCGGTCGTGACCGCGGTCGCCGACGCGGTGGAGTGACGCTCCGGGGACGCCCGCGCGGGTCCGCTCCGACGCCCGCTCTCCGCTCCGCCCGCCGCCCCGACGATCTCGCGGGCGGAGCGCCGGCGTCCCTCCTCCACCAGCCAGCGGGTCAGCGGCTCCAGCAGATCGAGGTCCGCGCCCTCGACGGG